>JBGQGO010000017.1:0-22526 GCA_041497455.1 Blastocatellia bacterium
AATGTGGATGGGCGAGTGCTGGCGTTCACGCTGCTACTGGCGGTGCTGACCGGCCTCGTCTTCGGCCTCGTGCCCGCGTGGCAAGCCTCCAAACCCGATTTGCAGCAGACGTTGAAAGAGGGCGGCGCGAACCGCACGCGCGGGCGGCATCGCTGGCGCGAGTGGCTGGTCGTCGGCGAAGTTGCGCTGGCGCTGCCGTTGCTCATCGGCGCGGGCCTCCTGCTCAATAGCTTCGTGCGCTTGCAGCGCGTCCAACCCGGCGTGGACGCGGACAAAATCCTCATTGCCGAGATCAATCTGCCCGCCACGAAATACCGCGAACCCGCGCGGGCAGCGGCATTTTTTGAAGAACTGATGCGACGTGTCGCAGCTTTGCCCGGCGTCGAGCAGGCCAGCTTCGGCACCTTGCCAATCTTGAGCGGCGCGGCAATCAGCGATGCTTTCTCCATCGAAGGCCGCCCGCTCGATCTCAACAATCCGAACGTCTCGGGCTGGCAACGCATCGCACCGGGCTACTTCCGCGCGCTGGGTATCCCCTTGGTGGCGGGCCGCGACTTCTCTGCCAGTGACAACCGGGAGGCCGCGCCCGTGGCGATCATCAACGAAACGCTGGCGCGCCATTACTTCCCTGATGGAAACGCGCTCGGCCAACGCCTCACGCCGGGCTTGCCGCGTCCCGACAATCCCTTCTCGACGATCATCGGCATCGTCAAAGACATCCCGCACCGCACCGTCGAATCGCCGGCCGAGCCGGATTACTTCCTGCCTTTTGCGCGTGAGCCGCGCCGCGATGCTTATCTCTTCGTGCGCGCCGCTCTCGCTCCGGCAAGCTTCGCTGCCGCGGTGCGTGGCGAGGTACTGGCGATTGATCGAGACCAACCGGTGACGAGCTTCAGGACGATGCATGAAGTCATCGCGTCCACGACCGCGCCGCGCCGGTTCAATACGATGTTGCTGGGTGGTTTCGCGCTGATCGCGTTGCTGCTGGCGGCGCTGGGGATTTACAGCGTGAACTCGTACGCCCTCACGCAGCGCACGCGGGAGATCGGCATCCGCATGGCGCTGGGGGCGCAGGCGCGCGATGTGTTGGCGCTGGTGCTCAAACAAGGCATGGCGCTGGCGCTGGCTGGCGTTGGGCTGGGCTTGGCGGCGGCGGCGGCGTTGACGCGATTGATCAAGAGCTTGCTCTTCGATGTGAGCGTGACCGATCCGCTGACGTTTGCCAGCGTGGCGCTATTGCTGATGTTGGCGGCGATGCTGGCGTGTTATCTGCCCGCGCGCCGAGCGACAAAAGTTGATCCGCTGGTGGCACTGAGGCACGAGTGAAACCGATGGCTGGTTCAACCCAAACAACCCGCTTTCGTTTCTGGCTCTGGCTGATCGCCTTGATCGGCGTGATCGTGCCACGAAGGCTTCGCGCCGATTGGCGACAGGAGTGGGAAGCCGAGTTGCGCTACCGCGAGTTGCTGCTTGCTGATTGGGACAAGCTCAACTGGGCAACCAAACTCGATCTGTTTCGGCGCAGCCTCGGGGCATTTTCGGATGCGCTGCTCTTACAACCACGAAGATTGGAGGATGACATGTTTCAAGATTTGCGTTATGGCGTGCGCATGTTATGGAAGCAACCCAGCTTCACTTTGATCGCTGTTTTCACGCTCGCGCTTGGCATTGGCGCTTGTACGGCGATTTTCAGCGTAGTAGATGCTGTGCTGCTGCGGCAGTTGCCGTATCCGCAACCGGAACGCATTGTCAGCCTCAGAGAGCTAGATGCGCAGAGCCGACAAATGACGTTTGCCGACCGGAATTTTCAGGACGTGCGAGCGCGCAATCACACTTTGGCGGCGGTCGCAGAATATAGGACGCAAGAAATCACTGTGCTCGGCGGCAGCGAACCTGTCCGCGCTGAAGTGTCGTTCGTCTCGCGCGAATTCTTCCAGGTGCTGGGCATCCAGCTTGCCATCGGGCGCAGCTTTTTGCCGGAAGAAACCAAAGTCGGCGGAAATCCCGTCGCGGTGGTGAGCGCTGGATATTGGGAGAAATTGCTGGGCAGTCGCAGTGATCTGGCCGCTACTCCGCTGCGGATTGACAATACCAATTACACCGTCGTTGGCGTGATGCCGCGCAGCTTCAACTTTCCTCAAAATGCCGAAATCTGGTTGCCAGTAGAATTAGACGAGCCGACGCCATCGCGCACCGCGCACGGACGGCGCGTGATCGCGCGCCTGGCAGATGGCGTCACACTGGCGCAAGCTCGCGCTGAACTTAGCACTATCGGCAAACAGCTCAAGCAAGAAAACGGCAAGGACATTGATCTGGTTGACCTCGCCGCCACGCCGTTGCAAGAAGCGATGGTTGGCTCGTCCAGTCAGACGCTGCTCGTCATTATGGCGGCGGTTGCAGTGCTCTTGTTGATTGCCTGCGCCAATGTCGCCAATTTGTTACTGGCGCAAATCGCCGCGCGGCAGCACGAATTCGATGTCCGTGCGGCACTGGGCGCAACACGCTGGCGACTGGTGCGGCAATTCGTGACGGAAAGTTTGTTACTGGCCGCGCTGTCCGGAGGTTTGGGTGTCTCGCTTTCGATCTGGGGCGTGAAGGTGTTGCTCAGCTTGAATCAAAATAACCTGCCACGTGCTGAAGAAATCGGCGTTGATGCGCGTGCCCTGGCCTTCGTCTTTGCGCTCTCCATGCTCGTCGCTGTCGCGCTGGGGCTGGTGCCGTTGTTGCGTTTTGGCAGGCAGGATTTGCAGTCCAGTCTGAAAGAAGCCGGGCGCGGACATATCGCCCATGCGGCCAGTCATCGTTTGCGCGGCTTATTGGTCGTGACGCAAGTCGCGTTGACTTCGGTGCTGTTAGTGAGCGCGGGGTTATTAGGCAAAAGCTTCGTCAAACTGCTGAGCATTGATCCTGGCTTTCGGACGGAGAACGCTGTCGCGATGGAAATTTCGGTGCCTGTACAAAGCGGCAACAACGAAGCGCAAACACGCGCCTACTTTTATCAGCAATTGGTGGAACGCGTGAAAGCCTTGCCCGGTGTCGCTGCGGTCGGTGGCATCAACGGCTTGCCAATGACCGACGGCGGCGCCGACGGCCAATTTTTGATTGAGAACGATCCGGCCTTAAAAGGCTACGCCGAGCTGCGCATTGCGACTCCGAGTTACTTCAATGCGATGGGGATTCAATTATTGCGCGGGCGATTGCTGGCCGAGAGCGATGGCCCTAACACGCAGCACGTGGCGGTAATCAGCGAGAACTTAGCGCGTCAGTATTGGCCGGATGAAGAGCCACTGGGCAAACACCTCCAATACGGCAATATGGACGGCGACAAACGGTTGCTGGAAATCGTCGGTGTGGTAAGCGACGTGCGCGAGTTCGGACTCGATGCGAACGCGCGGCCCACTGTGTATGCGCATTATCTGCAACGCCCACGTCAAGCCTGGAGCTTTACGATTGTGGCGCGAACCCAAGGCGACGCCACTGCGCTCATTCCCGTCTTGCGATCTACGCTGTACTCGCTCAATCGCGATGTGCCTACGAAATTCCGGACGCTGGCACAAATCTTTTCTTCATCGCTCGACCAACGTCGCTTCAGCCTGGGGTTGTTCGGTGTGTTTGCAGTGGTGGCCTTGCTGTTGGCGGCGCTCGGCATTTACGGCGTGACTTCGTATGCCGTGACGCAGCGCACGCCGGAATTGGGCTTGCGTCTGGCGCTCGGCGCGCAAAGACGCGATGTCTTGCGACTGGTCATTGGGCAGGGGATGAAAGCCGTGCTCGTCGGTGTGGGCATTGGGCTGGCCGGGGCTTTAGCCGTCACGCGGCTGATCGCTCATTTACTGTTTGAAATCAGCGCGACCGATCCTTTGACGTTTACCGCGATTGCCAGCGTTCTGCTCTTGATCGCGTTGCTTGCCTGTTATGTTCCGGCGTGGCGGGCAACCAAGGTAGATCCGATGGTCGCGCTCCGGCATGAATGGTAGGCAGTAAGCAGTAGGCAGTAGGTAGTAGACCTACTGCCTACTGAACGAAACTGATGACTGATGCGAATCAAACAACGCGTTTTCGTTTCTGGCTCTGGCTGATCCGAGTGATTGGTGTGATCGTGCCGCGTCGATTGCGCGCTGATTGGAAGCAGGAGTGGGAAGCTGAGTTGCGCTATCGCGAGGTGTTGCTGGCTGATTGGGACAAGCTCAACTGGAGAACCAAAATCGATTTAGTTCGCCGCAGTCTCGGGGCTTTTTGGGATGCTCTGCTGCTGCAACCACAGAGATTGGAGGATGAGATGTTTCAGGATCTGCGTTACGGCGCGCGAATGTTGCTCAAGCACAAAGGATTCACGCTGGTCGCCGTGCTTTCACTGGCGCTGGGCATCGGCGCGAACACCGCGTTATTCAGTGTGGTGGACGCTGTGCTGATGAGGACCTTGCCCGTCGCTGAGCCTGAGCGGTTGGTGCTCTTTGAATGGCAAGCCGGACTCCCGTTCAGAACAAATGGAATGAGCGGCACGTCGTTTGTGCCCGCGTCGACGGACACAAAAGGGCTTTCGCTGTTTCGCTACGAGGTCTTTGAAAAGATGCGCCAGGCGCGCGCCGTTGCGCCGGAAAGCCCGCTCAACGATTTCTTTGCCTTCGCTCCGATCCACGAAGTGACTGCAGTGCTGGGAGAGCAGGCGGAGATTGTCAAGGGGCAAGCCGTGTCCGGCGGCTATTACGCCGGGCTGCGAGTGCAACCGACCCTGGGGCGCGGAATCACTGACGAAGATGATTGGCAAGGCGCAGCGCCAGTGGTCGTGCTCAGCCATCAGTTTTGGCAAGAGCGGTTTGGCGCGAATCCCTCCGTCATCGGCCAACAGCTCAACCTCAACAAGCTCTCTTTCACCATCATCGGCGTGACGCCAGCCGCTTTCACCGGCACGTCGCAAGTGGATTATCATCCCGCCGTCACCGTCCCGATTGCCTGCGAGCCGTTGCTGTTGGGCGAACGCAGCAGATTGGGCACGGCGAAAGAACCAGGCGTCTGGTGGCTGAACTTGATGGGCCGGCTCAAACCGGGCGCAACCTACGAACAGGCGCGCGACAGCTTAAACGGTACTTTTCAAGCCGCCGCGTTGGAGGTCAGGCCGCCACCACGCAAGGCGAATGAACCGGCGCAACTCGAGCCGAAAGATTACCCGCGCCTGATTGCGGAATCCGGCAGCCGCGGGATGCTGGACCGGCGCAGACTGTATTCAACCACGATCTACGGTTTGTTCATCGTTGTGGCGCTCGTGCTGCTGATCGCGTGCGCCAACGTGGCAAACCTGTTGATGGCGCGGGCGGCCTTGCGCGGCCCGGAAATCAGCGTGCGGCTCGCGGTCGGCGCGGGGCGCTGGCGTCTGGTGCGACAACTGTTGACTGAAAGTGTGCTGCTCGCCGCGTTGGGAGGCGCGGTTGGCGTGCTCTTCGCCTTCTGGGGTAAGAGCGCGCTCCTGACACTGACCGACAAAGACACGAGATTCTTGCCCAGCGGTGTTGACGTTAATTTGAATTGGCGAGTGCTCGTGTTCACGCTGGCCGTTTCGTTGCTGACCGGCGTGCTGTTCGGTTTGGCGCCCGCGTGGCGCGCGACGAGTCTGGATTTGGCGACGGCGCTCAAACAGAGCCGCCGCACAACCAGCGCGGTTTCGCGGCTCAGCAAAGGGCTGATCGTTGCTCAGGTCGGACTCTCGTTGCTGTTATTGGTCGGCGCGGGTTTGTTCATCCGCACGCTCTCCAATCTGCAACGAGTCAACCTGGGCTTCAATCAGGAAAACCTCCTGGTCTTCGCGTTGCAGCCGGAGCACGGTGGATACAAGGCCGAGCGGTTGATGCGGTTCTACCAGCAACTCTTTGAGCGGCTGGATAACCTGCCAGGTGTGCACGCTGCAACATTCGGAAGGATCGGGCTCATCGCCAATGACAATTGGTTCCAGGACATTCTGCTGCCCGGGGAGAGTGAGAAGACTGCCGAGGAACACAACACCAACCGGCAGATGATCCGCGAGAACTATTTTGCGACGATGGAAATTCCGTTCCTGCGTGGGCGCGGCTTCACGGCGCATGATGACCAGCGCGCGCCGCGAGTCGCCATCGTCACTCAAACCTTCGAACGCAAGTTCTTCCCGAATGAGGACGTGCTTGGCAAACGCGTCACGTTCCTCGGTAGCAACCCCAAACATGAAGTCGAGATCATCGGCGTGGTCGCTGACACCAAATACAGGAGCCAGCGCGAAGAGATCACGCCGCTGATCTACACTCCCTGGCAGCAGGAAGGCGACGTTATCGGCGAGATGCATTTTGCCCTGCGCACGGCGGCCGAACCAACCGCGCTCGCCGCTACCGCGCGTCAAGTCGTGCGCGAACTCGACGGCGGCTTGCCGGTCATAGAGATCAACTCGCAAACGGCGCGCTCGCAGGCCACGTTGGGACAGGAACGCTTGTACGCCTTGCTGCTTAGCTTTTTCGGCGGGCTGGCACTACTGCTCGCGGCCATCGGACTGTCAGGCGTGTTGGCCTATTCGGTGGCGCAGCGCACGAACGAGATCGGCATTCGCATGGCGCTCGGCGCGCAAGCCCGCGACGTCTTGCGGCTAGTGGTCTGGCAAGGAATGAAACTGGTGTTGGCGGGGCTAGCGGCCGGCGCGTTGACCGGGTATGCGTTAAACCGCCTGCTGGCGAGCGATTACTTCGGCGCGGAGGCGTGGCAGCGCCAGGTGGCGGAGCAGCTTTACGGAGTGAAGGGGACTGACCCGTTGACCTTCGCAGTCATCGCGTCATTGCTGACATTGGTAGCGTTGGTGGCTTGCTGGCTGCCCGCGCGCAAAGCGGCGCAGGTAGACCCACTGGAGGCGCTGCGGCAGGAATAACCAGGGACGGACCAATGTGAAACCGCATCGGTGGCTTATCGAATTCATCGGTTTGATTGTCCCGCGCCGCTTGCGCGCCGATTGGCGACAGGAGTGGGAAGCGGAGCTGCGCCACCGCGAGTTGTTGCTGGCCGATTGGGACAAGCTCAATTGGAAAACAAGAGTTGATCTGGTCCGGCGCAGTCTCGGCGCTTTTTGGGATGCGCTGCTTTTACAACCACGAAGACTGGAGGACGAAATGTTTCAAGACCTGCGTTTCGGCATACGAATGCTGCTGAAACACAAAGGCTATACTGCCGTGGCCGTGCTCACACTGGCGCTGGGCATCGGCGCGAACACGGCGATCTTCAGCGTAGTGAATGCGACACTGCTTCGGCCGCTACCATACAAAAACCCTGACCAGATTGTGATGGTGTGGGGGACAAACCCTGGTGGGTTTGGTTGGCGCGGGAAAAGCGGTTTCTCGGCGCCTAGCTTCCTGGATTACCAACAACAGAATCAAGTCTTCGAGCGCATGGCGACGTTTAATGGCGTCGGCTTTACGCTGACCGGAGCCGACAACCCGGAACCCATTCATGGCGGCATGGTTACAGCCGAATTCTTTGATGTGCTCGCGGTCCAGCCGATCTTGGGACGCACATTTCTACCGGAAGAGGCACAGACTGGGCAGGATCACGTGGCCGTGTTGAATTACAACTTGTGGCAGCGACGGTTTGGCTCGGACCCGAATATTATCGGGGAGACAATTCGGCTGGATGCGACCCCCTACACAGTCATCGGTGTCCTGCCTCAAGGTTTTGACTTCTCGATTCCCGATTACTTTGAATCGAGGGATTTGTGGGTCCCCAACATTCTGCCTCGCGACAATTCCGAGCGCGGCCATAAATATCTCAGCGTCATCGCACGTCTCAAACCGGCGGTTATGCTCCGTCGAGCTGAGCAAGATATGAGCGCCATCACTGAGCGGCTGGCGCGGGAATATCCGAGCACGATGACCGGATTTGGCGTGAAGCTGACGCCGTTGCATGAACAAATTGTCGGGGACATGCGCCCGGTATTGCTGCTGCTGTTCGGCGCCGTCGGCTTCGTGTTGCTGATTGCCTGCGCGAATGTAGCCAATCTGCAATTGGCGCGCGCCTCTACGCGCCAAAAGGAGATCGCCATCCGGACGGCTTTAGGAGCGAGCCGGGGACGCCTGTTGCGACAGTTACTCACGGAAAGCATGCTCCTCGCGTTGATCGGAGGGGCGCTGGGCCTTGGCCTGGCGTTATGGGGAATCAGGCTGCTGACAGGGCTTGGCCCTGCGGGCGTTCTCCCAGGAACGGTTGTCACGGTTGATGCCACAGTGCTCGCGTATTCATTGGTTCTCTCGCTCATCACCGGGATTCTTTTCGGGCTTGCGCCGGCTTCACAGCCCACGCCGGCGCGGCTGAGCGAATCACTCAAGGAGGGCGGAAGAAACTCAGCGGCAAGCGAAAGCGGCCTCCGTCTTCGCCGGCTACTCACGGTTTCCGAAGTCGCACTCTCTATGATCCTGCTCATTGGGGCCGGTCTCTTGATCCGCAGCTTCGCCGGATTACTCCAAGTGAATCCAGGCTTCGAGACCAAGAACACCCTGACGGCGCGGTTCGACCTGCCAAAATATTCTTACCCCGAGGCGACCAAACAGGCCGCGTTTTACACACAGGTCATGGAACGAATCAAGGCGTTACCCGGAGTGACAGCGGCCGGGGCGACTGACGAGCTCCCGCCCACAATGGGCAGTCATACGAGTACATTCTCGATTGAAGGGCGCGCGCCCATAGATCAATCGGATCAATCGCTGGCTGTCCAGGACCGGTTGGCTACTGCGGATTACTTTCGGGCAATGGGTATCCCGCTCAGCGCGGGCCGTGTATTCTCCGACACCGACGACGCTTCGGCGACACCGGTCGCCCTAATTAATGTTACCTTTGCAAGCCGCTTTTTCCCGAACGAGAACCCCGTCGGCCAACATTTAAGATTCCGGCCGGCGAATCCATGGATGACCATTGTCGGAATTGTCGGAGACGTGCGGGGCTTCGGGTTAGACAAACAGCCGAACAGCGAAATCTATCTACCCTATCAACAACAAAGTTTCTTGCCTTACAACCCCTTGCCTCACATGCATCTGGTGGTGCGCACGGCCAGCGATCCGAACGGTATTGCCGCGGCGGTGTTGGGATCAGTGCGCGAGCTAGACAAAGATCTGCCGCTTCCGAAAGCGCGGACGATGGAGACAGTCCTTGCGGCCTCCATTGCCGAACGGCGCTCCAACATGCTCTTGCTCGGAGTCTTCGCCGTGATCGCGTTGATCCTGGCCGGTGTGGGGATTTACGGGGTGATTTCCTATTCGGTCGCGCAGCGGACGCAGGAGATTGGAATTCGTATTGCGCTGGGCGCGCAGTCGCACGATGTCATAACGCTCGTGGTGAGAAATGGGATGAGGCTGGTGTTGATGGGAATTGCCATCGGGCTAGCCGGCGCTTTCGCGCTGACGCGGTGGATGGCGAGCTTGCTGTTCGAGGTCAGCGCGACTGACCCGCTGACCTTTGCTGCAATCGCGCTGTTGCTGGCGCTGGTTGCACTGCTGGCTTGCTGGATCCCGGCGTGGCGGGCGACGCAAGTAGACCCGATGGTGGCGTTGCGCCACGAGTGAGGGCTATGACCGATTCAACTCAGAGAACGCGCTTTCGTTTATGGTTCTGGCTGATCCGCGTTATCGGTGTGATCGTGCCGCGCCGCTTGCGCGCGGATTGGCGTCAGGAGTGGGAAGCGGAGTTGCAGTATCGCGAGTTGTTGCTGGCTGATTGGGACAAGCTCAATTGGAAAACGAAGTTTGATTTGCTCCGCCGCGGTCTCGGCGCGTTTTGGGATGCGCTGCTGTTACAACCACAAAGATTGGAGGATGAGATGTTTCAAGACTTGCGTTACGGCGTGCGGATGCTGGTGAAGAATCCGGTCTTCACGTCGGTTGCGATTCTCACATTAGCGCTTGGTATTGGCGCGAACACGGCGATCTTCAGCGTCGTGAACGCTGCGTTATTGCGTCCGCTGCCTTACCCCGATTCGGAGAGGTTGATGCAAGCGGGGCGCGCCTTCATTGGAAGCGATGTCGCTTCTGACCTCAGCGTCAGCGAGCCGAAATTCATCTTCCTGCGCGACAACAACGAATCATTTGAGGCCGTCGCCGCGACTCAGGAGATGGGACCGAACGTCTATCTCTCCGATGAAAACCAGACCGAATACATCCGCGGCCTGATCGTCTCGGCTGATTTCTTCCGTGTGCTAGGTGTACCTCCAGCCAGCGGACGCAGCTTTACGCAAGAAGAAGACAGCCCAAACGGCGAGCGCGTGGTGATCCTCGGCGACGGATTGTGGCGGCGTCGCTTCGGCGCAGACGATAGGATGCTCGGCAAGACAATCATGCTCAACGGCACTACTCGCACGGTCGTCGGCATCATGCCAATCGGTTTTGAATGCTTCGGGATTCAGGATGTCTTCGTGCCGATGCGCGCCAATCCCGCCAGCCAAAACGAAGGACACAACTGGGAGGTCATCGGGCGTTTGAAGCCGGGCGTCACACCGGAGCAGGCGCGTTCGGATTTGCATCTGGTGTTTGAGAAGTTCCGCGAGACTTACCCTCGCATGGCAGACCCGAAGGAAACCTTCGGGGTGATGAACTGGCGGGCGAAGATGACGAGCAGCGTTCGAGAGTTGCTGTGGATTCTGCTGGGCGCGGTCGGTTTCGTATTGCTGATCGCTTGTGCCAACGTGGCCAACCTGCAATTGACGCGCGCAGCGTCGCGGCAGAAAGAGATGGCGATTCGCATGGCGCTCGGCGCAGGCGGCGGGCGCTTGTTGCGTCAACTGCTGACCGAAGGCGTGACGCTGGCGTTGCTGGGCGGCGGGGTAGGGCTGTTGCTGGCGCTCTGGGGAATGAAGGCCATGTTGGCGATGGTTCCCGCAGGCATGCTGCCGCGTGCCGGCGAAATCAATTTAGATGGACGTGTGCTGGCTTTTGCTTTGGGCGCGAGCCTGCTGGCCGGGATTGTTTTCAGCCTGGCTCCGGCGCTGCAGGTGTTGCAGGTGGATGTGAATGGCGCGCTCAAAGAAGGTGGAGGTAAAACTGGTGCGGGCGCGCCGCGCGGGCGTTTGCGCAAGGTATTAGTTGTTGTTGAAGTCGCGTTGGCATTGACGCTGACGGTCGGCGCAGGCTTGTTGCTGCGGACCTTCGCCAATCTGCGCGGCGTCGAACCGGGCTTTGAAGCGCACAACGTGCTGACCTTCGAGATTGCGCCGCGAGGCAAGAACTACGACACGGTGGCGAAGCTGAATGATCTCTATCGCCGCGCGCTGGAAGTATCCCGCAGCCTGCCCGGCGTGGAAGCTGTCGCGCTCACGAACAAGTTGCCGCTCGATAGGTGGTTTAACCTGCCCTACCGGTTGGCTGGTCAAAGCGAGTGGTCTGGCTCAACGGAGTACCGGCTGATCTCGCCCGACTATTTTAGCGTGATGAAGATGGCCGTGCGGCAGGGAAGGCTATTCAATGAAAGCGATACGGCTGGCGCTGAACCCGTCATGATCGTCAATGAAGCGTTCGCGCGGCGGAACTTCGCCGGCGTTGAACCGCTCGGCCAGCAACTTTGCGTCGGCTGTGAATATGGGGACGCGGCGCAGCGCCGCGTCGTTGGCGTCGTCAATGAGACGAAGCAACAGAGCCTGAGCGAAGCTGCGCCGGCGACCGTTTACATCCCGCTGGCACAGGCCGCCGAGAAGGTGCGGCAAGCAATGCAGCAAGCCAGCATTCTCCTTCGAACGGCGGGTGATCCATTGCTGCTGAGCGCGGCGATTCAGAATGAGATGCGCCAGCTTGAGCCCAACGCACCGGTCAGAAATGTGCGGTCGCTGGACCAATTGATTGGCCGTTCAATTGCGCCGCAGCGATTCAATCTGTCCCTGTTGAGCTTGTTCGCTGGATTGGGGTTGTTGCTGGCGGCAGTCGGAATCTACGGTGTCATGGCTTACAGCGTGACGCAGCGCACGCACGAGATTGGGATTCGGATGGCGTTGGGCGCGCAAAGCCGCGATGTACTGAAGTTGGTAGTAGGGCAAGGTATGGCGCTCGCGCTCGTTGGCGTTGTTCTGGGCTTGCTCGCGTCGGTAGGGTTGACGCGCTTGCTCAAGAGTTTGCTGTTCGGCGTAAGCGCGACTGACCCGCTGACGTTCGCCGCGATTGCGCTGCTGCTGACGCTCGTTGCCATGTTGGCTTGCTACCTGCCGGCGCGACGCGCGACGAAAGTGAATCCGCTGACGGCGCTGCGGCACGAATAACCAAAGGGCGAATGTGAAACCGCATCTGTGGCTGATCCAATTCATCGGCGTGATTGTCCCGCGCCGCTTGCGCGCCGATTGGCGACAGGAGTGGGAGGCCGAGCTGCGATACCGCGAGTTGCTGCTGGCGGATTGGGACAAGCTCAACTGGAAAAACAAGCTCGATTTGCTGGGCCGCAGTCTCGGCGCGTTCTGGGATGCACTGGCGTTACAACCACAAAGATTGGAGGACGAGATGTTTCAAGACCTGCGCTTCGGCGTGCGAATGTTACTCAAGAACAAAAGCTTCACGACTGTCGCCATCCTTTCGCTGGCGCTCGGGATCGGCGCGAACACGGCGATCTTTCAGTTGCTCGACGCAGTGAGACTGCGCATGCTGCCGGTCAGAGCGCCGCAGGAGTTGGCCGAAGTTCGCATGGCTGATATGAAAGGAGCGCGGGGAGGGATCGGCCGCTCGCTCTCGGTCACCAATCCGATTTGGGAGCAGATCAGGGAGCGGCAACAAGCCTTTTCCGGCATCTTCGCCTGGGGCACGGACAGCGTTAACCTCGCTCCGGGCGGGGAGGTGCGTTCCGCCCGGATGCTTTACGTTAGTGGCGACTCTTTCAATACGCTAGGTGTCCAACCCGCGCTGGGCCGCCTCTTCACGACTACGGACGATCAGCGGGGCTGTGGCGAGCCGGGCCTGGTCATCAGCTACGAGTTCTGGCTGCGCGAATACGGCGGGGATGCGAACGTCATTGGGCGCAAGCTCACGCTGGCCGATCACCCATTTGAAATCATCGGCGTCACGCCCGCCAACTTTTTCGGCATCGAGGTTGGGCGGTCTTTCGACCTGGCGCTGCCGATCTGCGCTATCGCGCTCGTTCGTGGCAATAACAACTTTCTCTCCGGCACGATTTGGTGGTTGACCGTCACGGGTCGGCTGAAACCGGGTTGGTCGTTGGAACAGGCAACCGCGCAAACGCAGGCGATCTCGCCCGGTCTCTTTGAAGCGGCGCTGCCCCCGAATTACCCGCCTGCCAGCGTGAAAGATTATCTAGGGTCCAGGTTGATCGCCGTCCCCGCCGGATCAGGCGTTTCCCAGTTGCGTGAAAACTACGAGCAGTCACTCTGGCTGCTGTTGGCGATTGCCGGGTTGGTGTTGTTAATCGCCTGCGCCAACCTCGCCAATTTGCTGCTGGCCCGTGCGAGCGCGCGGGAACGTGAGATCGCCGTGCGGCAGGCGCTGGGTGCCTCGCGCGGACGGCTCATCAGACAGTTGTTGGTCGAGAGTCTGTTGCTGGCCGCGGTAGGCGCGGTGCTTGGCGCTGGACTGGCACAGGCGTTGAGCCGGTTCCTCGTCGCCTTCCTCAGCACAAGTGCTGACCAGGTCTTTCTGGATCTCGCCCCAGATTGGCGTGTGCTCGGTTTTGGCGCGGGACTGGCAGTCCTGACGTGTCTCCTGTTCGGGCTGGCGCCGGCGATCCGCGCGACGCGAATGGAGCCGGGCGCGGTGATGAAGACCGGCGGGCGCGGGATGACGGCTAGCCGCGAACGATTCAGCTTGCGGCGTGCGCTGGTGATCGCGCAGGTCGCGCTCTCGCTGGTGCTGGTGGCGGGCGCGCTGCTGTTTTCGCGCAGTCTGGGCAAACTGCTGACGGTGGACACGGGCTTCCGCCAGGAAGGCGTCCTGATGGCGCGAGTGATCTTCCGGGGGTTGAATCTCCCGCCCAATCGCTATCCGCCTTTCAAAGATGAGTTGCTCGACCGCATGCGAGCGATTCCTGGAGTGGAATCGGCCGCTATTGGGATGACTCCGCTTCGCGATTGGGGAGGGGGCAGCGTATGGATCGATGGCACCGACTCGCAGCAAGCCAAGGGTACAAGCCTCAGCCGGGTCGGACCCGATTACTTCAAGACGCTGCAAATCCCGCTGCTGGCAGGACGGGATTTCGATGCTCGCGACAGGATCGGCTCGCCGATGGTGGCGATCGTGAACGAAGCCTTCGCGCGAAAGTTCTTAGACGGAGCAAGTCCCGTCGGTCATCGGTTCTGGGTCGAAGCGACGCCGGGTGACCCGGATATGCGCTACGAGATCGTTGGCCTGGTTCGAGATACCAAGTATGAAGACTTGCGCGAAGAGTTTCAGCCGATCGCCTACTACGCCGTCGCGCAGGACTCAGGCTCCGGGCCCGGCGCACAGGTTTTGATTCGCTCGCGCGTGCCTCAGGCCGAGACTGTCGCGGCAGTCAAAAGCGTCCTCAACGAGGTCAATCCAGCCATCACCGTTAGCTTCCAGGGGTTCAAACCGATGATCGAAGCGACCATCCTGCGAGAGCGATTGATGGCCACGCTCTCCGGTTTCTTCGGCCTGCTGGCGTTGTTGCTCGCCTGCATCGGGCTGTACGGCGTTCTCTCTTACGGCGTCGCCAGCCGCACAAATGAGATCGGGATTCGGATGGCGCTCGGAGCCGGGAGGCGCGACGTGTTCTGGATGATCCTGCGCGAGGCGTTGTTGCTGGTCTTCGCCGGCGTGGCCGTGGGGTTGCCGATGATCTTCGCGGTAACCCGTCTGGCCTCGACGCTGCTCTTCGGGCTGACGCCGACTGATCCGGTTTCACTGCTCTTGGCGGCGCTGTTGATGCTCGCGGTGGCGATGGTGGCCGGCTATCTGCCGTCGCGGCGGGCCACGCGCGTAGACCCGATGGTGGCGCTGCGCTGCGAGTAGTTCGATTGCGGAATGCGGAGTGACTTGATGTCAAATCCGAATCAGGAAAGAGGAGATTTGCTGAAGCCGCATCTTTGGCTGATTCGACTGCTCGGAGTAATTGTGTCGCGCCGATTGGAAGCAAGAGTGGGAAGCTGAGTTGCGCTACCGCGAGTTGCTGCTTGCCGATTGGGACAAGCTCAATTGGAAAACGAAACTCGATTTGCTTCGCCGCAGTCTCGGCGCCTTTTGGGATGCGCTGCTGCTACAACCGCAAAGAATGGAGGACGAGATGTTTCAGGACTTGCGTTATGGCGTACGAATGCTGCTCAAGCACAAGGGCTTCACCGTCGTAGCTGTGCTTTCGCTGGCGCTCGGCATTGGCGCGAATACGGCGTTATTCAGTGTGGTGGATGCTGTAGTGCTGAGGACCTTGCCGGTCGCTGAGCCGGAGCGGTTGGTGCTCTTTGAATGGCAAGCCGGGCTCACTTTCAGAACGAATGGCATGAGCGGCACGTCGTCCGAGCTATCGCTGTTTCGCTACGACGTCTTTGAGAAGATGCGCCAGATGCGCGCCGCTGCACAGGAAAGCCCGCTGAGCGATTTCTTTGCCTTCGCTCCGATCTATGAAGGGATCGTGGTGGTGGGCGACCAGGCGGAGATCGCCAACGGGCAAGCCGTGTCAGGCGGCTATTACGCCGGGCTGAGAGTGCAACCGAGCCTGGGACGCGCGATCACTGACGAAGATGACAAGCCAGGCGCAGCGCCGGTGGTCGTGCTCAGCCATCAGTTTTGGCAGGATCGCTTCGGCGCCAACCCGGCAGTCATCGGCCAGCCGCTCAAACTCAATAAGCAGTCCTTCACCATCATCGGCGTCACGCCGCCCGCGTTCACCGGCACGTTGCAAGTAGGTTATTACCCTGCCGTCACTGTTCCGATTACTTGCGAGCCGCTGCTGCGGAGTGAGAATAGCAACATGGGCACGGCGAACAAGCCAGGTTACTGGTGGTTGCATTTGATGGGACGGCTCAAACCGGGCGCGACCTACGAACAGGCCCGCGAAAGCTTGAACGGCGCTTTTCAAGCCGCCGCGTTGGAGGTCATGCCGCCGCCGCGCAAAGCGAATGAACCGGCGCAACTCGAGCCGAAAGATTACCCGCGCCTGCTTGCGGAATCCGGCAGCCGAGGGATGCTGGACGATCGTAGGGAGTATTCAGCGACCATTTATGGACTGTTCATCGTGGTGGCGCTGGTGCTGCTGATTGCCTGCGCCAACGTAGCGAACCTGCTGCTGGCGCGAGCAGCCTTGCGCAGCGCAGAGATCAGCGTGCGGCTGGCGGTCGGCGCGGGACGCTGGCGGCTGGTGCGGCAACTGTTGACCGAGAGCGTGCTGCTCGCGGCGTTGGGCGGCGTGGTCGGCATGCTCTTCGGCTTCTGGGGCAAGCGCGCGCTGCTGGCGTTGACCGACAAAGACACGGGAATCGTGCCCAGCGGCGTTGACCTCAATCTGAATTGGCGAGTGCTCGTGTTCACGCTGGCCGTCTCGTTGCTGACCGGCGTGCTGTTCGGCCTGGCGCCCGCGTGGCGTGCGACAGGGCTGGATTTGGCGACCTCGCTCAAACAGAGCCGCCGCACGACGGGTGCGGTGTCGCGGCTCAGCAAAGGGCTGATCGTCGCGCAGGTCGCGCTCTCGTTGTTGTTGTTGGTTGGCGCGGGTTTGTTCATCCGCACGCTCTACAACCTGCAACGCGTCAACCTGGGCTTCAATCAGGAGAATCTCCTGGTCTTCAAGTTACAGCCGGAGCAAGGCGGGTACAAAGACGAACGGCTGGTGCAGTTCTATCAGCAACTCTTTGCGCGGCTGGACAACCTGCCAGGCGTGCGCGCGGCGACGTTCGCCCGCGTCCCACTCATCGCGAAGGACAACTCGGCCAACAGTATTGTGCTGCCAGGCGAGACGGCAATGACTGCGAAATACTCCACCTCTCGACAGATGGCGCGCGAGAACTATTTTGCGACGATGGAAATCCCGCTGCTGCGTGGACGCGGCTTCACGGCGCAAGATGATCAGCGTGCGCCCCAGGTCGCCATCGTCAATCAAACCTTCGCCCAAAAGTTTTTCCCCAACGCCGACGTGCTCGGCCAGCGTGTCACATTTAGAGTTAGCAAACGCGAAGTCGAGATCGTCGGTGTCGTCGCCGATACCAAATACACGCGCCAGCGCGAAGAGCTCAAGCCGCTGCTTTATACGCCGTGGCAGCAGGAAGGCGCAGTGATCGGCGAGATGCATTTCGCCCTGCGCACGGCGGCCGAACCAACCGCGCTCGCCGCTACGGTGCGTCAAGTCGTGCGTGAACTCGACAGCAACTTGCCGGTCACCGAAGTCAGCTCGCAAACCGCGCGCTCGCAAGCGACGCTAGGCCCGGAACGCCTCTATGCCCGGCTCTTGAGTTTCTTCGGCGGCTTGACGCTTCTGCTTGCGGCCATCGGACTTTCCGGCGTGTTGGCCTATTCGGTCGCGCAACGCACCAACGAAATCGGCATTCGGATGGCGCTCGGCGCGCGACCGGCGAACGTCCTGCGGTTGGTGATCTGGCAAGGAATGAAATTTGTGCTGCTCGGGTTGGCCGTGGGAGCCTTGACCGCGTACGCGTTAACCCGCTTGCTGGCCAGCGACTTCTTTGGAGCGGACGCCTGGCAGCGTCGGATGGCCGAGCAGCTTTATGGCGTAAAGGGCAATGACCCGCTGACCTTCGCGGTCATCGCGGTTTTGCTGCTGCTCGCGGCATTGGGAGCGTGCTGGCTGCCCGCGCGCAAAGCGTCGCAAGTAGATCCGATGGTGGCGCTTCGCCAGGAGTGATCAGTGGCCGAGCAGAGTAACAAAACCGAATTTCGTTTCTGGCTCTGGCTGATCGAGTTGATCGGTGTAATCGTGCCGCGAAGGCTTCGCGCCGATTGGAAGCAGGAGTGGGAAGCTGAATTGCGATACCGCGAGTTGATGCTTGCCGATTGGGACAGGCTCAATTGGAAAACGAAACTTGATTTGCTCCGGCGTAGCCTGGGCGCGTTTTGGGATGCGTTGCTGTTACAGCCACAAAGATTGGAGGACGAGATGTTTCAAGACTTGCGTTATGGCTTACGAATGCTGCTGAAGAACCCCGGCTTCACCTTGATCGCCATCGTCACACTCGCGCTCGGCATCGGGGCGAACACGACCATTTTTACGATGGCCAATTCCATGTTGCTCAAGCCGCTGCCGTTCAAAGACCCGGAGCGGCTGGTGATGGTCTGGCGCACGAATGCCGAGCAGACGGCCAAAGACGTTCCCAGTTCGGTGCCACTTTTCATTGATTGGCAACAGCGGAACCAGGTCTTCGAGCAGATGACGGCTTTTACCAATGGGCGCTTCAATCTTGCTAGTGCGGATGCAGCAGCATTGGTGCGCGGCGCCAATGTCTCGGCGGGCTTCTTTGAGACACTGGGCGTGCCGCCACTGCTAGGGCGCGGCTTTCTGCCCGACGAAGACAAACCTGGGGCGGAAGCCGTGGTCGTGCTCAGTTACGGGTTATGGCAGCAACAATTCGGCGATGCACCGGGCATCATCGGACAGCAAGTGACCATCAATGCGCTGCCCTGCACCGTGATTGGAGTGATGCCGCCGGGCTTCAATTATCCCGATGGGACCAGGCTTTGGAGGACCTTGACGCTCGACCCGCAAGCCAATCGTCAGGCCTATTTCATCAACGTGCTGGCACGTCTGAAGCCGGGCATGACGCGGGAACAGGCACACGCAGGGATGGACAGCGTAGCGGAACAGGTGGCTGCGCAATACGCGCAATCCACGCGGGATCATTTCGATGTGACGCCGCTCAGCGAGCAGTTGACGGGCGCGATTCGTAGACCGTTGCTGGTGTTGTTTGGCGCGGTCGGGTTTGTATTGCTGATTGCCTGCGCCAACATCGCCAACCTGCTGCTGGCCCGCGCGTCGGGCAGAGAACGGGAGATTGCTGTACGCGCGGCGTTGGGCGCAAGTCGCGGGCGTTTGCTGCGGCAGTTGTTGACGGAGAGCCTGCTGCTGGCGGCGTTCGGTGGCATTGCGGGATTGCTGCTGGCCGTGTGGAGTCTGAGTTTGTTGAAAGGACTCAGCGTGCTGAAGCTGGCTCGATTGGATGAGGTCGCGCTTGATGGACGCGTACTTGGCTTCACGGCGCTGGCTGTTCTGTTGACGGGCGCAGTCTTCGGTTTGATCCCGGCATTACAGGTTTCGCTCCAACAACCGAGCGCGGTCTTGAAAGGAAGCGGCAGCAGCGCGGCCTCCAGGCCGGAAAGCCAACGCTTGCGCGCGGGACTGATGGTCGTTGAAATCGCGTTGTCACTGGTGTTGCTAGTGGGCGCGGGGCTGCTTATCAAAAGCTTTCTCAAGTTGCAAGCGGTTGATCCGGGCTTCAAGCCGGAAGGCGTGGTGACATTGAATCTCAACCTCCCGGATGCGCGTTACGGGCAACCTGAAAAGCGGACCGCTTTCCTGCAACAAATCACCGAGAAGCTGCAAGCCTTGCCCGGTGTTGAGGCCACAGCTACCGCCGCCTACTCGCCGCTGAGTGACATTTACAACTCGCGCATCTTCATCATCGAAGGCCGTCCCGAAACTCCGCTGGGGTTGTTTGCCGGGCAAATTCCTGTCAGCCCGGACTATTTCCGCACGTTGCAAATCCCGCTGCTCGGCGGCCGTCCTTTCAGCGACCACGACGATGCACAGGCCCCTGGCGTAGTCATCGTCAATCAAAGTTTCGCCAATCGCTTTTTCCCGAACGAAGAGGTCGTCGGCAAACGCATTCACCTCGGCACCCGGCGGCCTCCAGTCTGGTTCGAGATCGTTGGCGTCGTCGGCGATGTCAGACAGTTGAAATTGGAGAGCGAATCGCCGCCGCTCGCTTACGTTCCGCACCTGCAAAGCGCCTGGTCGTTTATGAGCCTGTTGGTGCGTACCAAAGGCGAACCACAAATGGTGGCGGGCACGCTCAAGCAAGCAGTTGCGGAGGTGGACAAAGAGCTGGGCGTTGCTGGCCTGACCACACTCGACGCGACTCTCGCAAACTCAATTGCAGAACGTCGTGTGTTGATGACGCTGCTGGGAGTGTTTGCGGGACTGGCGTTGTTGTTGGCCGCCGTCGGCATTTACGGAGTGATTGCCTATTCGGTTGCGCAACGCACACAAGAGTTGGGCATTCGGATGGCGTTGGGCGCCGGGGCGCGGGATGTGCTGCGGCTGGTGATTGGACAGGGGATGAAGCTGACACTGCTCGGCGTTGGGTTGGGGTTACTTGCTTCTTTCGCACTGACACGCCTGATGGAGACGCTGCTCTTCGAAGTGAGCGCGACCGATCCGTGGACATTTGTGTTGCTTACCGCGCTGCTGAGCTTGGTGGCGTTGCTGGCCTGTTATTTCCCTGCCCGCCGGGCGACGCAATTGGATCCGCTGGTGGCGCTACGGCACGAGTGAGATTGATGACGGATCCAACGCGAACACCTCGATTTCGTTTCTGGCTCTGGCTGATTCGCGTGATTGGCGTGATCGTGCCACGCCGCTTGCGCGCCGGTTGGCGGCAGGAGTGGGAAGCCGAGCTGCGCTACCGCGAGTTGCTGCTGGCGGATTGGGACAAGCTCAATTGGAAAACGAAATTTGATTTGCTCCGCCGCAGTCTCGGCGCGTTTTGGGATGCGCTGCTGCTACAACCACAAAGATTGGAGGACGAGATGTTTCAAGACCTGCGTTACGGTGTGCGAATGTTGGTGAAGAATCCGGGCTTTGCTTTCGTCGCCGTGCTCACACTAGCGCTGGGAATCGGAGCGAACACGGCGATTTTCAGCATCGTCAACGCGGTACTGCTTCAGCCGTTGCCGTTCTCAGAACCGGACCGCCTCGTCTGGGCCTGGGGTAACATTCATAACGGCGGGAATCGCGCCAGCGTGTCGCCGCTCGACTATCTGGATTATCGCGCACAGAACACGACCTTCGAGCATTTCGCCGCGACCTTTTCTGTTCCTGCTTCCTTCAACCTCACCGGCAGCGGAGACCCCGAGCGGCTGCAAGGCGCCGTGGCGACCGGAAATTTCTTTCAGGCGCTGGGCGTCAACGCGGCGCTTGGCCACACGTTTCTGCTTGAAAACGAAGAGCCCGGTCGCGATCAGGTAGTCGTGCTCAGTCACCGGCTGTGGCAGCAGCGTTTCGGCGGGGACCCCTCACTGATCGGCAAGACGCTCGCGCTCGACGGCAAGAGCTTCGAAGTCATCGGCGTGATGCCGGCAGGCTTCAAGTTCCCGCGCGACGCCGAACTCTGGACGCCGATGAACTTCCAGATAGCCGCCGGGATGAAGCAACGCAAGGCGCATTTCCTGCGGCCCGTTGGCCGGCTCAAGCCTGGCGTGACGCTCGCGCAGGCGCAGGCCGATATGGACGCCGTAGCCGGGCGCTTGGAAGCCCAGTATCCTGAATCGAACACCGGTTGGAATCTGCGCATGGTTCCGTTGCGCGAACAGCTTGTTGGCAACATCAGGCCGACGCTGCGCGTGCTATTCGGCGCAGTCGGCCTGGTGCTGCTTATCGCGTGCGCGAATGTCGCGAACCTGCTGCTGGTGCGCGCCTCATCACGGCAGAAAGAGATTGCGGTGCGCATGGCGCTGGGCGCGGGGCGCTTCAGGATCGTGCGGCAGATGCTGACGGAGAGCATGCTGCTCGCGCTCGCGGGGGGAACGCTCGGCGTTGTCCTCGCCGCCTGGGGTGTTGACCTGATAGTCGCGTTCAGCGGCAATGACATTCCCCCAACCGCGCAGATCGGCATTGACGGCGTGGTGCTCGGCTTCACACTCTGCGTGTCATTGCTCACCGGCATCTTGTTCGGACTCGTGCCGGCGTTGCCGGCCACGCAACCGGCTAAGCTCAGCGAAACGCTCAAGGAAGGCGGCCGAGGCGCCGGCCAGGGCTCATCGCGGAATCGAACGCGCAATCTGCTCGTGGTTCTTGAAACGGCCATCGCCGTAGTGTTGCTGATCGGCGCGGGCTTGCTGATTCGCAGCTTCATCCGGTTGCAGAATGTCGATCCGGGCTTTGACGCTGCGAATGTGCTGACGCTCCGTAGATCATCGGCATCGTTGGCGATATTCGCCACCGAACGCTGGAAGCAGACCCGTTTGCCACGATGTATCTACCAGTGCCGAGTACGCAGTGGACTAACCTGACGATCAGGGTAGCGGGCGATCCGCTCAGCCTGGCAGCGGCAGTGCGCAAAGAGGTGCAGGCTATTGATCCCAACCAGCCCATCGCCGCCGTCAGAACGATGGAGCAGGTTGTAGCCGAATCCGTCGGCGCGCCGCGTTATCGCACGCTGCTGCTCGGTCTGTTTGCCTTCGTTGCGCTGCTGTTGGCGGCAATCGGAATTTACGGCGTGATCTCTTATGCCGTCGCCCAGCGGACACACGAGATCGGCATTCGTATGGCGCTCGGCGCACAGCCGCGCGCTGTTCACCGACTGGTCATCGGTCAGGGAATCAGGCTCGCGCTGGTTGGAGTGGGCGCGGGTTTGATTGGAGCGGTTGCGTTGACGC
>JBGQGO010000018.1:0-21949 GCA_041497455.1 Blastocatellia bacterium
CCAGCAAACAAGATCGGATAAGCCGGCAGCAAATAGTAAACGCGGCTGTCCGCAGCTATCAGCACAACCAGCACGATCAGGTAAGCGAGTCCCAGCGCGCGCAGTTCCCTTCCCTTGCCCGCTATGAAGTGCAACAGACCTGCAAGCCAGAGAGGCAGAAGCGCCGGACCCGCAAGGAGGATCTGCTGAGCGATGAACGCGAGTGGTGAGAGGCTGACGTTGCGCTGGTGCCTGCGTATGTTGGCGAGTTGCTCGAGGTGCGGAAAGTTGTGTCGCCACATCCACACCAGGTTCGGAAGAAAGATGAGAAGCGCGACCGCGCCACCGGCTACGAACCACCAATTGAACATCAGTCGTCGCGCTCGGGTGAAGAGCAACGAAACGACGAACGCGAACCCGAACAGGATTATTGTGTGTTTGTTCAGAAGCCCGATCCCTGCAACGGCTCCAAACCCGAGCCAGAGACGCGCGTCGCCGGTCTGGACGATTCGGATGAGGATCATCGCCAGTCCAGCCACCAGCACGAGATCGATCGAGTTCATCGAGAGGTACGCATCGAAGGCGAGGCAGCCGGGCGCAATCGCGGCGGCCAGCGCCGCAATCACCTGTGCCCATCGCCCGCCGCCTAACTGACGAACCATCGCACCGGTCATCAGGACTAGTGCCGCTCCTGCCAACGCGGGAAGGAAATGAATCGCATAGGGCGAATCGCCCAACAGGGTTCGTGCGAGCCACGCTTGAACCGCGGTAAGCGGCGGCATGTCCACGTATCCCCACGCGAGGTGCTCACCACACGCCAGAAAGTAGAGCTCATCGGTGAACAACCCGTATTTGGCAGCCGTCAGCATGTGGAGCAGAAACTTGAGGCCCGCGATAGTCGCGACAATCGCACGCGGCCCGAGCAGCGGTCTCGACGCGACATTTCTGTTCAAGTCTGTCGCTTCGATCTGAGGATGGTCTGACATCAGTATCGTGTCGTTTTGGATTTGCGGCGGGGATCTTGAGAGCGAGGAGGATGCTTCCTGCCGCTAACGATCCTTCAACCAACCCCTCGCGCGCTCGACTGCGCGAGTCCATTCCGAAAGCAAACGGTCGCGCTCGGATTCACTCATGTTTGGCTCGAACGTTTTCTCGCGTTGCCACAACTCGCTCAACTCTTCAGTGCCCGACCAGAAGTTGACCGCAAGCCCCGCCAGAAAAGCCGCGCCCGCCGCAGTCGTTTCCGTGTTCGCCGGCCGCACTACCGGGATGCCGAGTATGTCGGCCTGAAACTGCATCAGGAAATCGTTGCGCACCGCGCCGCCATCGACTCGAAGCTCGGTCAGGTCGATTCCCGAGTCGTCACGCATGCACCGCAACACGTCGCTTGTCTGATAAGCGATCGATTCCAGGGCCGCGCGCGCGATGTGCTCCCGCGTCGAGCCGCGCGTCAGACCGGCGATCGTTCCGCGAGCGTATTGGTCCCAGTGCGGCGCGCCGAGTCCAACGAACGCCGGAACAAAATAAACGCCGCCGTTGTCTTCAACGCTCATGGCCATCGCTTCAATGTCGGTGGCGGAGTTGATGATCTTGAGCCCGTCGCGCAGCCATTGAATCGCCGCGCCCGCGATAAACACGCTGCCCTCGAGCGCGTAGTCGATCGGCTCGCTGTCGATCTGCCACGCGATTGTAGTCAGCAGGTTGCTTTTCGATCTCACAAGCTCTTCGCCGGTGTTGAGCAGCATAAAACAGCCCGTGCCGTAGGTGTTCTTTGACATGCCGGGCGTAGTGCAAACCTGTCCGAACAACGCCGCCTGCTGATCGCCGGCGTTGCCCGCGATTGGTATCGCGCGGCCGAAGAGCGAGGCGTCGGTCTCGCCTATCATCGCGCTCGAAGGAGCGACGTGTGGAAGCACTTCGCGGGGCACGTCGAGCGCCGCGAGTAATTCATCGTCCCATTCGCCGCGTTCGATGTTGAAGAGCAGAGTTCGGCTGGCGTTCGAAGGATCGGTCGCGTGAACGCGGCCGCCGGTAAGCTTCCATATCAACCACGAGTCGACCGTTCCAAAGGCGAGCTTGCCGCGCACGGCGAGGTCTCGAGCGCCCGGAACATTGTCGAGCAGCCAGCGCACCTTTGTGCCTGAAAAATACGCGTCCAGCACCAGGCCTGTGCGTTGTTGAAAGATCGGCGCCAGCCCTTCGCTGCGCATGCGATCGCAGTCCGCGGCTGTTCGCCGGCACTGCCAGACGATTGCGTTATGAATCGGCTCGCCTGTCTCGCGATCCCAGATAATCGTCGTCTCGCGCTGATTGGTGATGCCGATCGCTGCGATCTGATCCGGCTTCACATCCGCTTCTCTCAAGACAACGTGCGCGGCGTTGAGTTGAGAAGACCAGATGTCTTCAGGCCGGTGTTCGACCCATCCTGGCTGCGGGTAAAGCTGCTCGAATTCCTGCTGAGCCACTGCGGCCGCGCGGCCCTGACGGTCGAAAAGAATCGCGCGAGAGCTGGTGGTTCCCTGATCGAGCGCGAGTATGTACTGTTGGCTCATTTGACATTCTCCCGGAGAAGATGAGCTTCAAAGGCGAGCAATGATAGCACTCGGTGCCTTGTTCCAAAAGTCTGCTGTCAACGTTGCAAAGAAGATCAAGTTCCCCGCAAGACGGCAGGCCCACGCCATTCGTTCTTATGGACTCCAGTGGACAACCAGGTTTTCCCCTTACTGGTACTGCCAGCAAACGCGATGGTATAATTCACACCGTCGCGACGTTCAGTCACACAGAAGGAACAAAACAGAATGGTAGCAACACGAACCCGCAAGAGAGCGTTGTCACTCACGCTCCTCGCCTTGCTCTTTGTGCTCGCGCCCCGAGCGCTCGCACAAACTGAACAAGCTCCCGCAATCGACATAACCCATTATAAGATCAACGCCGAGTTATTGCCGGACTCTCACATCCTCAAGGCACAAGCGATCGTAACGCTCAAAGCTATCAAGCAGACGCAGTCGGCAGTGCTCGAGATGAACGGCTCGCTTACGATCTCGAGCGTCAAAGGTCCCGACGGCAAGACCGCGCTGCAGTTCATTCAGGACAGAGTTAACGAGCTCAACGTCAAGATCAACCTCGGCCAATTGTACGCCGCCGGATCTGATATCACATTGACGTTCGACTACTCGGGCCCGCTCGCGACACCTGAAGGCGGCCCCATCGCCGACACGCGATTGGCGTACGTCGGACCCGAAGGCTCGTACCTGTTCTATGCCTCGCGGTGGTTTCCGTTCCACGGATACGCCGCCGACCGAGCTACTTCCGAGATAAGCTTGACGGTTCCCGGCAACTGGACGGTCGCCGGACACAGCGCGAACCCGGTAACACCCGTCACGAACAAGGACGGGCGCAAGACCTTTACCTTTGTCGAAACTCAGCCGGTGCTTCCCGGATCGTTTGCCGCCGGGCAGTTCATCACCAAGACTATCAACTCGAGCGGCCTGCAATTGGATCTCGCCGTCCTGCCGGGCAGCGAGGCGCGACTTCAAGAGTTCGGACAGGAGATCGCGCAGATAATTCAGTATTACAACGGCAAGTTTGGCCCGTTGTTGCTCGGCTCGAGGTTTGTGGTCGCGGAGATCGACGACGAAACGCTCGACTACTATGCGGGCGCGGGGATCGCGTTCATCGCGCACAAGACGCTCGTATCCGATAAGCCGCTTCCCGTCGACGAACTGGCTCGCGAGGTTGCGTACCAGTGGTGGGGACAGGCGGTCGGGTTGAAGAGCTTTGACTACGCGTGGCTTTCGCAGGGACTCGCGGAGTACTCTTCGATACTTTATCGCGAGTCACAACAGAGCCCCGCTGAATTCCACGAGACCCTGTCGGAAATAATCGAGCTGGCGCTTGCCTTCGAACAGGAAGCATCGATATCTCGCGCGCCCGCGCAGCTCAACGACCAGTCGCCTGCGTATCGCTCGGTGGTCTTTTACAAAGGCGCTTATGTGTACCACATGCTCAGGACCACGATCGGCGAGGACAAGTTCTTCAACTTGCTCAAGACCTATTACTCGAATTACAAGGGAAAGAACACCGGCATAGAAGACTTCGAGATCCTGGCCGACCAGGTGTCGGGGCAAAAGCTGCGGGGCTTCTTCGGAATGTGGATCGACTCGACCGGCGTTCCCGAGTTCAAAGTCGAGTACTCGATCATCCGCACGAAAGAGGGCAAGTTCAAAGTGCGCGGAACCGTCCGCCAGAATATGGATTCGTTCAGAGGGCCGGTCGGCGTGGCGCTGGAAGCGGAGGGCGGCCGCGAATCAAAAACCACGCTTGACATGCGAGGCACGTCCGTCGACTTCGATCTCTCCAGTGATGGCAAACCGCTCGAAGTAGTCGTCGATCCCGAGAATCGATACCTGCGCATCAGCGACGCCATCCGCGTATCCGTGGTGGCGCGGCGAGGCATTCAGCACTTCCAGCGCGAGGAGTACGCCGAGGCCGAAGAGCAGTTCCGGGCGGCGCTGAAGCTCAACCCGCGCTCGTCGTGGGCGTGGTACAACCTCGGGCTGCTCTACATGGAACAACGCAACTGGCAGAAGGCCCGCGACGCTTTTACCGAAACGGTGAACGGCGATCTCGAGCCGTCGTGGCTTGAAGTGTGGTCGTACATCAAACGCGGCAACGCGTGGGACGCTGAAGACAACCGCGACCGCGCCGTCGCCGAATACAACAAAGCCAAGGAGAGCGGCGGGACTTACAACGGCGCTCAGCAAGCGGCCGAGAAATACCTGGGTCAACCGTACAAGAAAGAGCGCACGGCTCAGCCAAGCAATTGAGTGTATGTAGTCCGTAGTCAGTAGTCCGTAGTCAGTAGCTAACCAACACCACTGACTATTGAATTACCGACTACGGATTACCGACTACTGACTACGGACTACTGACTACTGACTACTGAACTACTGACTACTGACTACTGACTACTGACTACGGACTACCGACTACTGACTATGAACACAGCAGCTACTGCGCGGCCCGAAAAGTCCGAGTATCCAACCTATTGCCAGGGGTACGTTTCACTCGTGCCGGACGGCGATATCGTAGGAACGCTCGGCAAGCAACTAGAAGAAACGCTTGCTCTGATCAACGGTATTCCCGAAGCCCGTGGAGACTTCCGCTACGCTGATGGCAAGTGGAGCATCAAAGAGCTAATCGGCCACGTGATCGACAGCGAGCGAGTGTTCGCTTACCGGGCGCTGCGGTTTGGCCGCGGCGACGCTACGCCGCTCTCCGGGTTCGAGCAAGACGACTTCGTTCGAGGCGCAGACTTCAATAAGCGGACGCTGAGGGACCTTGCAAACGAATACGAGCACGTACGTCGCGCGACGATTTCTCTTTTCGCCAGTCTGGACGAGAGCGCATGGGATCGACGAGGCGCCGCCAACAGCAACGAGGTTTCGGTTCGCGGGCTTGCGTTTATCACAGCCGGTCACGAGCGGCATCACGTCGAGATACTTCGAACGCGGTATCTGTGATGGGGGATCGTTTGACTCTGCCGATCAGCGGTTGCTAGTATCTGCAACAGCTTAGATCTTCGAATTCGAATGGGGCCATAGCTCAGCTGGGAGAGCGCATGACTGGCAGTCATGAGGTCAGGGGTTCGATCCCCCTTGGCTCCACCAACCATCCAACCTTACGCCCTTTCATCGTAACAATGTCGTGACAAATCGCCTGAGACGCGAACGGCTTTTTCAGCTTTAGCGGTCTTCTGTGCGAGCTACTCAAGCACCCATCGCTTCCGTTGATCCGTTGCACGTGTGCACGCAGAATGATTTGTACAACGCCCGTTTCCAATCTAGCATACGTTGATGCTCAAGACTGCCGCCCTGGTCTTAACTATCCTCAGCCTTGCCGTGACGGCGGCGGCTCAGGGGCGAAGTTGGGTGATCCAGCTCGAAGAACCTACCGGAATCGAGCGGCGCGCGAGTGAGGTTGTGCGCTTCGTCGCGCGCTTTGACGCAGGCCAGGCTCGCGCCGAGCAGTTGCGCGTGCTTGATGACGATAGCCGTGAGGTACCGGTCCAAGTTGTCGTAGGCGACACGCACGCGGACGGCTCGATTGCTTCAGCCGAGATTCTCTTCCCTGCCACTTTGATACCCGGCCGCCAGCCGCGCTACCGGCTTCTCGCCTCGCCGCTGGCGCCATCAGCGCGACAGCCCGGAGAGCGCGGCGGCGATTACCAAACGGACATCGTCGTGCGTCGTCTGGGTACAAGTCTCCTCGAGCTTGGCAATAGCCGCTTCGGCATCATCATCAATCTCGGTAAAGACAACACGACGCCGGCGATTGTTGAGGCATACAACCGCACGTCGGGCGAGCATCGAATGCTAAACCTCGTCGAAACGACACCGGATCTAAAAGAGGAGCTGCAATTCGGCATACGAAGCGCCGGTTGGGGAACCGCCCTAAATAACGTCGCTAACGCAGCCCGCACATCCGGATTCACTGGCGTTGATGTGATAGAGTCCGGCCCGTTGCGCGCTCGCGTGCGGCTCAGTGGAGCGCGTCTGGGAACAAGCGCGGAAGAATGGGAGTTTGAATGGTACGCGAACAGCCCGGTCGTCGTGTGGCGCGCGCGAACCGAGGTCAGAGCGGGAAACTACGGCTTCTTCTTTTCGGCGCTTTCGGCTTTCCCGTATGAACCGTTCACACACTGGGCTGGCGGCGCGGAAGTCGGCTGGCCCGACGGGGATACCAACAATCCGCCGCATAAGAAGATTATTCCACAAAATCCCCTGATCCCCTCGCAGAATTTTGACGACCTCCCCGGTGGCCACATCCTTTACTACAATCCGCTAGATAACTATGGCGCGTTGGACTTCATTGAGTTGGACTCGGCGCTCAAGTGGTTCGCCGTCGGCTCTCGACAGTTCTACGCCGTTCGAGACCTCGGCTCCGGCCAACCACGAGCAATGCAGACAGGAATCGCAGCGATAAAACGGCCGGATGTACTGGAGCGCGCTGCGGCCTGGTCGTCGCAAATCGCGATTGCCTTCCCGACGTGGAAGGGCGCCGAAACGCTGCTTGAGGCCCGCTCCTGCTATCGCAGCTTCGCGCAGCCCATCCTCGCGCATAGCCTCGAGCCGCAGCCGCTGGCGAAACTGCCCGCTTACACGCCCGCTCCGAGAACGGCTATCTACCGCGTTGAACAGGGCCCGGTTAAAGACAACGATGCGGACGGTGCTAAATCGGGCGTCGTTGAGCTTTCACTCGACGGAGCTTGGAAGCTGCGGCATGCGGAAAAAGGCGAGGGCGAAAAACAGAGACTGTTTGAAGCGGCGGCAGACGATTCCGACTGGCAAACGGTTCGAGTGCCGGGCTCTGTCCACACTCAGATCCTCAAGCACCCTGCCTACTATTCGCACGACGCCGAATGGATCAGCTTCAAAGAGTGGTGGTATCGCAAAAGCTTTCGCGTGCCCGCTTCGATGAAAGGCAAGCGCCTTCGTTTGCAATTCGGCGCCACCGATTACTATGCCGATATCTGGCTCAACGGCAAACGGCTCGGGCGACACGAAGGTTACATTGACCCTTACGAGTTTGAAGTTTCCGACGGGCTGAATCTCGAAGGCGAAAACGTCATTGCGGTTCGCGTATGGACTCCTGTTGATTACTACTGGCGGCATCGTCCCTACACGATCAAAGGCTCTTACGGGGCGGTTGATCAAAAACCCGATGACATCACTCCTCTCGGCATCACCCGTAGCGTTCGCCTCATCGCCAACCACTCTATTGTCATTGACACGGTCGTGGCCCGCCCTTCGCTAAATCCGGACGGCTCGGCGGACGTTGACGTGGAAGTGGCTCTGAGAGCCGAAGCGGTGGAAGGCAGGTTAGAGCTTACGTTCGTGCCCCGCAATTTTTCGGGCAGTGAGCAACTGAAGGCAACGGTTGACCTCTCTCGTCTCGGCGACGCGAGCGCGCGGCGCTTTGCGGTTCGCTTTCATCTGAACAAGCCGCAATTATGGTGGACGTGGGACCACGGCGAGCCGAATCTCTACACGCTCTCGACGCGCGTTCTGGTTGATGGGCAGGTTTCTGATTCTTGCTCGCAGGCGGTTGGCATACGCGAAATAGAAAAAGTCGGCTGGGTTTTCTACCTCAACGGTCGCCGTACCTATATTCGCGGAACCAATTCTTACTACCTCGAGCTTTTCATGTCAGAGATGAATCGCGAGAAGTACCAGCGCGATTTGAATCTCATGAAGAGCATGAACATCAATATGATCCGACTGCACTGTCACTTTCAGAATCCGGAATTTTATGACCGATGTGACGAGCTTGGCATACTGGTGTGGCAGGACTTTCTGGAAGCCTGGTATCCGCACGACAAGGAGTTCGCGCTGCAGGCGGCGCGACTGTACGATGCGCATATTCGAATGGTTCGCAATCACCCGTGCGTGGCGATCTGGGCGACGAGCGATGAAGAAGACCTGGAAAACTATCGGGTGCTGACGAAGCACCTGGCTGGGCGGTTGTATGCCGGTGACCAGGAGCACCGCGCCGTCGTGCGCTCTACGGGCAGGTATGGCGACGGTCATATTTATTACGGGTGGTACGGCGGCAGCATCTGGCAGTACACGACGACGGAAGAACAATTCATCTCGGAGCTTGGAGCGACGGCGCTGCCCGATTACGAAACCTTGATACAGTTTCTTCCCGATCAGTGGCCCATCGAAGACCACAAAGAAGAGTGGATATTTCGCAAGCTGCAGATCAGCGAAGCGATGCGCGCCTGGGGTCTCCCTTCAGGCAAATCCCTCAAAGAGTACATTCCACAGACTCAGGCTTACGTTGCCAGACTTCATCAACTGGCGATAGAGCGAATGAGGCGGCGCAAGTACGATGCCGGGGGGATCCTTCACTTTCACGCGATTGATTTCTGGCCGTCGGTGACAATGGCCGCGCTCGATTATTTTCGCAAGCCTACGAAGTCTTACTTCACCGTGCAGCGAAGCTTTCAGATGGTGCTCGCAAGTCTCGAATACGACCGCGACGTGTGGCGGGTCGGAGAAGATTTCCACTGCGGCCTGTGGATAATCAATGATCACTGGTACTCGATTCCCGGAGCGCGGATCAAATGGAAGATCGTTGACTCAAGCGGGGCTGCGGCGACGGTCGGCGAGTTGAGCGTGAACATTGCGGAAGACTCTTCGGTGAAACTCGATGATTTGCGATGGAAGCCGGCGAGCGCGGGAAAGTACGAGCTTCGCGCAGAGGTTCTCGATCGCGAGGGCAAGCGGTTGTCTGAAAATCTCTATGAGTTTGAAGTGAAGTGAGCGGCGTCGACAAATGGCTGGGAATACCACCCACGGAAGTGGGTGGTATTCCGGGAGTCAAATGCAACCGACACAAACCCTGGATCAAGAACAACCCTCCCATCTGCTGAGGCGGTTTGGGCTGTTGCAGGCGACCGCGCTCAACATGTCGAATATGATCGGCATCGGCCCGTTCATCACGATCCCTCTGCTGATGTCGGCGCTCGGTGGGCCGCAGGCGATGCTGGGGTGGTTCATCGCCGTCATCATAGCCATACCCGACGGGATGGTGTGGAGTGAGCTTGGCGCAAGCATGCCCGGATCGGGTGGAACCTACCTCTACTTGCGCGAAGGCTATGGCCGCGAAACCTACGGGCGGTTGATGGCGTTTTTATTCATCTGGCAATTCATCCTGAGCGGTCCCCTTGAGATCGCATCAGGTTATATCGGCTTCGCAAAATACACGGGCTATGTGTGGCCATCCGTCACGCCTCTTCATACCGCGATGATTGCCTCAGCCGTCGGCGTGATAAACATCGCGCTGTTGTATCGCAAGATAACCTCGATCGGGACAATCACCGTGAGCCTGTGGATAGGCACGCTGCTCGCGACGGGCGCGGTGATCGCCACGGGAGCAATGCATTTCGACGCAAAGCTGGCGTTTGATTTTCCGCCGGGCGCCTTCAGTTTCTCTTTGGGCTTTCTGTTTGGGCTGGGCGCGGCGGCCCGCATCGGTGTTTATGACTACCTGGGTTACTACGACATCTGTTATATCGGCGATGAAGTCAAGAATCCTGGCCGCGTCATCCCACGCTCGATCATCATCAGCGTACTCGCGGTAGCGGCGATCTATTTCGCAATCAACCTCTCTATCGTAGGTGTGGTGCCGTGGCGCGAGTTTGTTCCTTATGACGCGCGGCCCGGTTCCGACTTCGTTGTATCAACCTTTATGGAAAAGGTTTACGGCACAAAGGTCGCCACGGTGTTTACGGCTATGGTCCTGTGGACGGCTTTCGGATCGGTCTTCGCGCTGCTGCTCGGCTACTCGCGCATTCCTTATGCTGCTGCTCAGGATGGGTATTTCTTCAAATTCTTTGGCCGCCTTCATCCGAAGAAGAACTTTCCCTACGTCTCGCTGATCGTCATCGGAATCATCTCGATTGCGTGCAGCTTCTTTTCGCTCGGAATAGTCATTGACGCCCTGATCACTACAAGAATTCTCATTCAGTTCATCGGCCAGATCTTCGCTGTGATGTTGCTCAGGAAGCGCAAGCCGGACATGCCGCGCCCGTATCGAATCTGGCTTTATCCTGTTCCGAGCGTGATCGCGCTGATCGGTTGGGTGTTCATCTTTGCAACTTCTGATTTGTACATAATACTCTTCGGGTTGGGCACGCTCGCGCTCGGCGTGGCATTTTTTTTCATCTGGTCGTGGCGAACGGCGCGCTGGCCCTTCGCCGAAGCAGCTTTAACGGTCGCCGATTAAGCTACAGGAAGAGCAATGTCCAAACTTGCAATCGCTGGCGGCGCTCCGGTGAGGACGAAATTATTCACCGAGTGGCCGCAGTTTGATGAAAGAGAGAAGCGCGCAATTCTCAGCGTTCTCGAAAGCCGCAACTGGGGAGGCTACCCGTTTCCGAATCAACTGGCCGAGCTATTCGGCCAACGATTCGCTGCGCATCAAGACGCAAAGCACGCATTGTGCGCGGCTAACGGCACGGTCACGCTGGAGATCGCGCTCAAGGCTATCGGCATCGGCCCAGGCGATGAGGTCATCGTTCCCGCCTATACCTTTGAAGCCACGGCCGCGCCGGTCCTCAGATTAGGAGCGATCCCTGTCTTCGTCGACGTCTTGCCGGACACCTATTGTGTTGATGCATCCGCGGCGGACGCAGCAATCACCTCTCGCACACGAGCAATAATCCCCGTACACCTCGCTATGAACATGGCGGATATGGACGCCGTCACCGAGCTCGCCGACCGGCATGGATTGAAGATCGTCGAAGATTGCGCGCACGCGCACGGGGCCAAATGGCGCAACAAAGGGGCGGGATCAATCGGCGATGCCGGCTCGTTCAGCATGCAAACCACCAAGCTCATGACGGCTGGTGAAGGCGGCGTGGTCACCACCGGCGATGATGAACTGTTTGAGCTTTGCCAGTCTTACGTGAACTGTGGCAGAGCGAGTCAAACGGATCACTTTCGACATCGCATCCTTGGATTCAACTATCGAATGACGGAGTTTCAAGCGGCGATTCTCCTGGCTCAGCTCGAGCGGTTACCTGAGCAAACCGATCTTCGCGCGGCGCGAGCCGAGCGGCTCTCAGAAGGGTTGTCGAGTATCCCCGGCATTTCGCTGCTCCAGAAAGATGAGCGATTGACGACGCAGGCCATCTATCAATTCGTTTTCAAGTACGAGCCAGACGCTTTCGGCGGCGCATCGCGCGACAGGTTCGTCGCTGCGCTTGAAGCCGAAGGCATTCCTTCGGATGGACTGTTCTATGAACCTATTTATCGAAGCGCTCTCTTTAATGTCGACCCGCGAGATTTCCCCACACTTCGAAGTCGTGGCGCTGAGGACCTGCCGTGGGCGAAGACTCACTGCCCGGTAGCCGAACGCGCGGGCTATCTGGAATCAGTCTGGCTCCCCCATCAATTACTCCTGGGAAGCGATCAGGACGTGAATCAGATTGTTGAAGCCGTGGCGAAGATTCAAAGCAATTCTGATGAGTTGCTTCGCGCCGAGCACCGGCTGATCGAAATAAAACAGATGAGCCGCGCCGAGCGCCCGTGAAGGGCAGAAGGGGAGATAGGGAGAAGAGATTTTCCATTTTCCATTTTCTATTTGTGATTTTTTATTTCGACTGCGGAGCCTCGACTAACCCCTAACACCTCTTCCCCAAATAACAAATGACAAATAGAAAATCGGAAATGGAAAATCCACTTCTCCCCTTCTCCCCCTCTCCCTCAGTTGCCTGTAAGAAACCCGTGGTGCCTTCCCATCCAGTACGGGAGTAAGAAAAACGCGCCGTCATCTTCTCCTCGGCCAGCGCCCTCATCGTCAAGCTGAAACGGATTCCCGTTCCACTTCATCACCCGCCGCTCATCCGGCGGCAAGAGACGAGAGGTTTGCACGCGATCATGTCGCTCAGGAGAAGTATCGAATGGCGCATCATGCCGGTGAGAGTTCTTAACGGACCACTTGATCAGATCCATCGGTATTCGATAGAGCGTGCGCGCAGCCTCCTCGAGTCGTGCGCGCTTTGCCGGATTACAAACGTCGTAGATAAAAGTCCACAGCGGGTTGTCTTCGCGTTGAATGTTCACCCACCACTGCTCCAAGCCTTCGCGGTAAACTTTCAGCAGAGCAGGATTCTTCTCGTAACGAAAAAGCGGGTAGTAAGAGAGCATCGCAAGCTCTTCGTCAGAGTAGTTGAGTTCCTGCCGAAGTCTCAAATAAGTGGTCGTGTTCTTGTGATATCCCATCTCATTTATGAGCTTTCGGTACTCTCGATCATAGCGAGGGTTTTTCGTCATATGATAAGCGACCTTCAAATGCGAAAGCAGTTCCAGCGACCGTAGCGCCCTTTCTTCGCGCCCATCTTCAGTTTCAAAGTACGCCTCATCGTACCGACCCCACCGCGTGGGTCCGCCATGCAGATCGGTCAAGTCATAACGATGATCTATCAAATGATCTGCGATGCGAGAGACTGCCCCGCGCAGCCGCTTCTTTAAATCCTCATCGGCTGCCAGGTCGTAGACAACAGAATAAGCGAAGAAGTGGCCGACAATCTCATCCGAGCTTGTGTCAGCCTTCCACTCCCACTCGCCATCCGCCGTGAAGCGCCAGATGCCGTCTTCGTGTCGCGGCTCGTTTTTCTGTCTGAATGATCGCGCAGGGAAACCCGAGCGTCCGGTGATCGCTTCCAACCGGAGCATAGCATCCACGGACTTGAGCGCGGAATCAAGCGCCTGCGAATCGTTAGTCACCCGATATCGAAATGCCTGGGAGGCGACATAGACTGCGGTCCATAGCCCATCGTTGTCATTCGGGTATTGATGGCTCGTGGCTGGATTGCCAGGCTCAGAGAACTCTGAATCGGCAACAAGGTAGTGTCGCTTATGCCGCTCGGCTATGCGTCGCTCAAAGTATGCCGCCTTATCCGCGAGCGTTAACCGGCGGAACTCTATATGACTTATGCCAGCCGATGTTTGAACCCAGATGGATCCTGCTTCGCCTGCTGCCAGAGAGGTGACCTCATCAGACGGCAAATAGCGTTTACCGCCAAAATATTGCCATCTGTCCCAGGCGTGGGAGATGTCCCCGACATGTGACCTATCCCCGGCATGGGAGCTCTCCACATACCGGACCAACCCTTCGTCGCCCCCGGCCCACACGGCCCCGTCAGTTGTAATCGCTATCGCGCGGAGCCCGCCGACCGGCAACCCGTCATCGAATGAAAGCCGAGCTTGAGGAACAGAATCTCTGGCGCCCTGCGCGCGCGACGTTCGAATTAAGGCATCTGTCTCGATGGTCCACCGGCCACTGCCTCTGCGCGCGGTTCGGGCAGGCTTCGCAAGCTGTTGCCGAATGCTCATTGGAATCCGCGCATCCTCGATCGCATAGAACTCGCGAAACTTCTGCGGTGTTGCGCGCAGCTTTACGGTAGCGGAAGCGGCTGCGTCCGCGAACATCATTACGATCAAGCCAAAGATTAAGGACGAAGCAAGATGGCTCATGCGAACCTCATTATCAAAGCTCCATCGAAAGATCTCCTGCGAGCGCCGTTGAGGCGGGTGCAGACTCAGCGGCCGGCGATGGCGGTTGACGTGGCGATTCATAAGCTAACACACCTATCCACAGATGACGCAGATTCCGCAGATTCCGCAGATTGAACGAACCCGTTCAATCGCAATCTTCTTATCTAGTTTCATCCGGTCTTTCGTGCAGTTCTTGATCTGTGTCATCTGCGCAATCTGCGGACGAATATCTCGCGGTTAGAATAAGGCGTTCGTATTCCAAGCGTGGCGATTCATAAGGGGATTGTCTAAGCGCACTCAACGGAGCGAGGGTCTCGGTAAACGAGCGACCGAATCCGGCGGATTATGTCGGAGCTCGTTTCCTGCAGTTGACCGCCTTGGGCGGACCTTAAAGCTGGAGGCAGCCTCGAGACAAGACACCGCCGCGTCGCTTGTTTTAGTAGTTGACTCTCCATCCTCCCCGGTGTAGATTTACTTCCCAATCTTGCTCGGCGAGGCAAGATAATCCAGGTGTGGTAGTGGCCGGTTGCCCAAATCGGCTGTACCAAATCTTTCTGCACAGTTTTGGCAACTGCAGTGCGTTCGGTTTGAATTTGACTAGCATGGAGGAGTCCTCATGCCCCGACTAGCTCCGTTTGTCCGGCGCTTTCTTTACACGCTATTAGCACCTCGCCTAAGAGACTTTCCTAGACTCTGGAACCTAGCTGCCGAGATCAACTCTTGGCCAGGGCTGATCCGTCATACTGCCGCTCTATATTACCCGCAGTTGATTAAGCCGGAACCATCTAAGCTCACCGTAGCGATCACCGCATATTGCAATCTGCGATGCGTCGGTTGTCGCTATGGCCGGGACTTTATGCCCAACTCGCAACTTGCGTGGCCGGTAGTTCGTGATTTGCTCGATGACGCCAAGGAAGCTGGGTTCCTAACAGTGCGACTCTATGGCGGCGAGCCTCTATTACACCCTGATCTCCCGAAAATGGTAGAGCACGGCGTCAAGCTTGGCTTGAGAGTTTACGTCACAACTAATGGAATCCTGCTGAAAGAAAAGGTGGATGAACTCTACGCTGCCGGCTTGCGCGAAATCACTATTGGCTTCTATGGGGTTGGCTCGGCCTATGACAGTTATGTGCAGGGTAAAGACCGATACGTCCATCTGGAAGATGGCATCGCCTACGTGCGCCAAAAGTATGGCCAAAGTATGCGTCTATACTTGAACTGGCTACTGATGCGCCCATCTTGCAGCGTCGAAGCCTTACACGCTGCCTACCAGTTCGCACAGAAGTATACGATGACGATGGGGGTTGATCTGATTCACTACTCGTTGCCGTATTTCACCGAAGGACCAGATCGCATGTTACAGTTCCTCCCCGAGGACCGACTGGCGATTGAAAAGGTAGTGGCGGAGCTGATCCGCCTCAAACACGCACGACCAGAGATGTTGGATTCTCCCCTACTCGATTTGAGGGCGATCCCGGACTGGCTGATCAAGGGGCCGATTATGCGGGTGCCGTGCGACAGCTACCGGCTCATATGGGTTGGAGCAGATGGCACAGTGCAGATGTGCTATGTGACTTTCAAACTCGGCAATCTTCACGAAAAAAGGCTTCGCGAAATGCTGTTTGCGCCGGAGCATCGTCAGGCGGCGCGTGATGCTTTTGCATTGAATTGTCCCAACTGTCACTGCCATCGCGATTCCCGGATCAAAAAGCATCTGGTCAGCCGAATACAATATTCGAGGAACAAGAGCCTTTAAGGTGTTAGCAACTCGCCGTCGGTGTTAGGAGACCGTCCCTTGACAAGGAGAATATCCCGAACTCCCGTTCTCGCCCTGCCCAGCAGCTTCGTGGATGTGTTCTTCTTGAGCTGGGTTCGGTGCGTGCTCCGATTTTGGATGCGCGTCGTACCTCTTCTTGCTCTGCTTTACAGGCGCGCAATAAGACTGGTGGAGCGCTTTGTTCTTCTACGCTTCGAGTTCCGTTATTGGCGCACGCACTATGGCCGACTCACTTCAACACTGCCTCGTGGCTACCGCATACCGGTGACTGCTCTCGATCTCGACCCGCTTCAGCTCGGCCACCTCGCGGACCAGTTGCGGAATTCTAAGGAGGTCGTCATAGCGGACATTGACCAGGATGGCTTGCTCCGATCCCATATCGGTCTCATTCCGGGTTTACCTCTTGTTCAATTCGGGGGCCCGTCGTTGCTCAATGTTGATTTCGATAATCGTTCCATTACCGCCTCATACATTGCCGGTTCGGTCCTTCGTGAAGAACTTGCCAAGCATTCTGCGATCGTACGCGATCGTGATGTCCTGAACCACTCCCCTTTTAAAGAGCTAAGCCATCGTCAACTCTGGCACGCCAGTATACGCGAGGGGAAGCGAGTTTTGAACAGCGTTATCACTCGCGACCTTGCCGACCGAATCTTCGATGAACTGCGAAAGATACATGCGGCTCGAGTCGAATGGGGCGACCTCAAATATGGCCACATCATCATCGAGAAAAGGACCGGTCGGCCGTTCTTTATTGACTTCGATTCAGCCGGTTACTTCCCACGCATGCCAGCCGCGCTCTTCCGAGCTTTGCGCGATCGGGAGATAAAGATATTCAACCTTCATCTAGACATGGGAAACAGGGATGGATAACCCAAAGATTCTGTACGTAATTGGCCAATTAGGGCGAGGTGGGGCTGAGCACCAACTGTATTACTTGATAAAGTATCTCAAGCCTCAAGCGAAAGTGGTGTCGCTATCTCAGGGGGGATGGTGGGCTGATCCCATACGTGGTCTGGGCGTCGATGTTATTGAGTTGCAACGGCGCAGTAGCTGGGACTTTTCGCGGCTGATAGCTTTGGTCAAAATAATTCAGAAGTATGAACCCGAAATCTTGCACATATTCCTAGACACTGTTCCAGGCTTGTATGGGCGTTTGGCGGCCCTCTTGACGAGACATGCCTGCATCATCTCAGATGAGCGGGTTGAAACGGCAGTTCAACAGCCATATTGGTACAGGATGCTCAAGCGCTTGATGAACCATCAAGTGGCCGCCGTAGTTACAAACTCAGAAAGCAATTACCTCTATTTAGCAGGCGGTCGAATAGCGAGCAAAGAGAAGTTATCCTGTATTCACAATGGTATAGAGCTTGACCGCTTCGTTGAGAAGGACCCCTGCATCCGATGGGCTCAGTTAAGGGGGGGAACAAAGAATAAACTCGTGGTTGGTACTGTGGGGAATCTCTTTCCTGTTAAGGCTCCTGACTGTTTTGTTCGAGTGGCCGCTCGCGTACTGGCACGTTTCCCTGAATGCTGTTTCGTTCACGTCGGCGATGGCCCGCTAAGGGACGAAATGGAAAACCTGAGTCAGCAACTGGGTTTGCAGGGCTCTCTTTTCTTTCTGGGAACGCGTAACGATGTACCACGGCTACTAGAGGCTGTGGACGTATTTGTCCTTACCAGTCGCAGTGAAGGGATGCCGAACGCATTGATGGAGGCTATGGCTGCCGGTTTACCATGTGTTGTGACAGATGTAGGCGACTGTCGGATGTTGGTCCGCGACGGCCAGAGGGGCTTTGTAGTGCCGGCTGACGACGAACCGAGGCTCACTGATCGTATTCTGACGCTACTTCAACATGGGCACTTACGTATTCGGTTTGGGTTGAGGGGGCGGGACTATATACAGCGCTTCGATGTGCGTCGTATGGCAGAACAGTATGGGGAATTGTACCAAAACGTTCTGAACATGGATCATGCGCCCAAATTTGATATGTAAGAGATAGTCAGCAAGACAGGCAGTGTCTTCAAGGTATGGAAGAACTTCTGCGAATGCACCATAATTCATAAGATTCCAAAGAATCGCCGGTGAACTCTCCCACGTCGAGTGTCATCTCCTTTTCTACATTTCCGTAACCATAGTCTTTCCATCGGAACGTCACTTGTCCGTCTGAGAGTGCGACCAGGTGAAACTCAACCCGAATTTTGCCAACGCCTACATAAATCTCGGCAATTAGTATAACGAACTTGGAAGATACGAGGAAGCAGTCGAAGCGTTCACCAATGTCACTCGCATTGCTCCGAGATTTCCTTACGCGTACTTCAGCCGAAGCCTTCTGAATCTTATCTGGGGCGAGGTAATTTGGCCGGCGACGATGCCAAGGTTTTCCTCAGCCTGGGTGAGTGGTCTAGAGAGCGTGCTCCTTACATGGCGATTGTCGGCGCGTTAGGTTATATGAAAGCTGGACGCTGAGACGACGCAAGCAAGCTGCTTGACCTCGCCCACAAACGGCTGAACGCGAGTGCCTGGCCTTATCCAATCGTTGCCTACTTGAGGAAGGAGATTTCGAAAGAGGCTCTGCTGTCTTCGGCAACGGATAATGACAAAATGACGGAGGTTCGGACTTACATGGGTCTGGCGCTTGCCGTCACTGGCGAGCGGCAAGAGGCGTTGAAACACCTCCAGTGGGTCAAAGAAAACGGGAACAAGTCATTCGTGGAATTTCCGGCGGCTTTGGCAGAACTGCGCCGTCTCGAGCAAACCGAGATGGATCACGTTCGGCAGCGGCTATGAAGAGTCGCTTTGGAGTCGTGCTGGAGTTCTACCAGCAATTTATCCTTTGACGATCTATGCCTGCCACACTTGGCTTCAAGCGCTCCTGCTGAGTTGGCCTCACTTAGGTGGATCGATTCCTGATTGCAAGATAACCATAATCTTGCATTCGTAGGCGAGACTGGTGATGGTAGGAGCAGACCGCTTGAAAGCGCGCGATGAAGCGCTGCACGCTGCGTAGGCTTCTTCCCCGGCGGCGTGTGAAGAGCGGCCCGCAAAAAACAAGAATTCGCGCTCGACAGGACAAGCTGGTCCTGCTAGAGTGTAGTTTGAGTAAAGGTGACCTTAACTATTACTCTGTGAGATCGGAGCTAGATAGCATGGCGAAGGCGGCTTCGGCGAAAACGAAAACAATCACATCCGAAGGAGGGCCCTGGCCGACGATCGGAGTCAGCGTCGTGATCTTCGCTCTGCGCCCGCTCGGCGAATCGCATGAACTCGCCGTCCTGCTGGTCCGCAGAGAGTCGCCGCCGTTTGCCGGGCTGTGGGCGCTTCCCGGAGGCTGGGTGCATACGGGCGAGGCGCTCGAGCAATCGGCCCGGCGCCACCTCCTGACCAAGACCGGTCTCCAGGCGGCGTACCTGGAGCAGCTTTATACATTCGGGAGACCGGACCGCGATCCTCGCGAACACCGAATCGCAGTAGCCTACTACGCGCTTGTCCCCGGCGACCCCGTGGATCCGTCGGAGGGTCAGCGTGAAGCGCGTTGGTTCTCGGTCGAACGATTGCCGAAAAGACTCGCCTTCGATAATCACGAGATTCTTAGATACGCACTCTGGAGGCTGCGCAACAAAGTCAGCTACGCCGATGTCGCGTTCCAGCTCTTGCCAAAAAACTTCACGCTTTCCGACCTGCGCGAGGTCTATGAAGTCATCCTCGACCGTAAGCTCGATCCGACCAACTTCCGGCGCAAGGTCGAGGCCAGCGGGACCATAGTTCCAACCAGCAGCCGCGTAGAAGGCGGTGCCCACCGGCCTCCCCGCCTATATCGCGCGCAGCGCCGCACTCTGCCGGAGTCCGCGCCAATGAACTAAAAACAATGTTGTATATCCAACGCTCCAGATACTCTCTGCATCATGTTAAGGTGATTGACACCTTAACTGGAAGGAGAAGCCAGGATGACAAGCCTGAATGCACCCTCGACGCCTGTGAAGCTGTGTAACCCGAAGCTGAAGCAAGAGCCGTGGAATTTCGACGCGCCGCTCCCGCCGCACTACGGGCCTGGATCGAGCCAGGATGACGCAATCCCTCCAAACGCGCCTGTGCAGCACGCGCTGCCGGCGTTCTACCGCACGCTCACCGAAAAACAACTGGCCGAGCGCATAACGCACGCGAAAGAGAAGCTTGGCGAGCGGCTGATAGTTCTCGGGCATCATTACCAGCGCGATGAAATCATTCGGCACGCCGATCTTCGCGGCGACTCCTTCAAGCTATCGCAGCAAGCCGCTGCGCGAACCACGGCGGACTATATCGTCTTCTGCGGCGTCCACTTTATGGCGGAGAGCGCCGACGTGCTGGCTCAACCCCATCAGCAGGTGATCCTTCCTAACATGGCAGCGGGCTGCTCGATGGCGGACATGGCGGACCCTGATGACGTGATTGACGCGTGGGAAGCTCTCGTCGAGGTGTTGGGGCCTGCGACCGGCAGACGCGCGCCGCTCGTGCCGGTGACCTATATGAATTCGGCTGCTGCGCTGAAGGCGTTTTGTGGCGCCAACGGGGGGATTGTGTGCACTTCATCGAACGCCGAGCGGGTCTTGCAGTGGGCTTTCGAGCGAGGCGAGCGCGTGCTGTTCTTTCCCGATCAACATCTCGGGCGCAACACCGGATACAAGATGGGCGTCGCGCTCGATCGGATGCTCGTGTGGGACCCGCTACAGCCCCTTGGCGGAAACACGCCAGAACAGTTGCGGGACGCCCGGATCATTCTTTGGAAGGGGCACTGCTCGGTTCACAAGCGATTCACTGTGGCGCAAATCGAGAAGGCGCGCCGCGACTACCCCGGTATCAATGTCATCGTCCATCCCGAGTGCGAGCTTCCAGTCGTTCAGGCGGCTGATCTGTCCGGTTCGACTGAGTTCATACTGGCTCGCATTGCGGAAGCAGAACCCGGTTCGCAGTGGGCGGTCGGCACGGAGTTCAGTATGGTGCACCGGCTTGCCTCGGAGAATCGCGACAAGCTGATCTTCTGCCTTGATCCCGTTGTTTGCCCGTGCTCGACGATGTACAGAATTCATCCGGCCTATCTCACTTGGGTACTCGACAACCTGCTTGAAGGGCGCGTTGTGAACCGCATTCAGGTGGATGCGGAGACGAAACGATGGGCTAAGGTGGCGCTCGAGCGCATGTTGGCGCTGCCGGGGTCATAACCATGCACGACTACATTATCATCGGAAGCGGCATAGCCGGATTGTTCACGGCGCTGCTGGCGTCGAAGCACGGCACTGTTCTTGTGCTGACCAAGGCCGCGCTTGAAGAGAGCAACACTCGCTATGCTCAGGGCGGGATTGCCGCCGCCATGTCACCAGCTGACAGTCCACGCCTTCACTACGAGGACACGATCGCCGCAGGGGGCGGGTTGTGTGATGAGCGGGCTGTCGAAGTCCTCACGCGTGAGGCTCCAGGCCGAATCCGGGATCTGCTCGCTCTCAACGTCCCGTTCGACCGCCAAGATGGCGAGCTGTCACTTGGGCTCGAAGGCGCGCATCGCGCTCGGCGTGTCTTGCACGCGGGCGGAGACGCGACCGGATTCCATATCGAGCAGACGCTTTGCCGTGCGCTTCGCGAAGCTGGTGTCGAAGTCATCGAAGGTTGCTTTGTCACCGACATCGTCATCGACGAAGGCCGAGCGGTTGGCGTGCGAGCCTTGTCCGATCATGGGTCCGAACTTGTCGAGCCGCGTTTGATTATTGGGCGCCACATAGTTCTCGCAAGCGGCGGGGCGGGACAGTTGTTTTCCCACACGACGAACCCGTTGGTGGCGACGGGCGACGGGTTGGCCCTTGCCTACCGCGCGGGAGCGGCGCTCGCCGACATCGAGTTCTATCAGTTTCATCCGACCGCGCTGGCCATCCCGTGGGTTCCGTCTTTCCTGATCTCAGAAGCTGTGCGCGGCGAGGGGGCCTACTTGCGAAATGCCGACGGCGAACGGTTCATGTTCAGAGTCGATCCGCGAGGCGAGCTTGCTCCGCGCGATGTCGTCGCGAGAGCCATCTCAGCCGAGATGCTGCGGAGCGGGACGACCCACGTGTTTCTCGACCTGAGCCATCTGCCCCACGAGATGGTCCGGAGTCGTTTCCC
>JBGQGO010000019.1:0-21463 GCA_041497455.1 Blastocatellia bacterium
AACTTCCGCCTAAAGGCCGTACTACGAACTCTTTCTGAGGAGGAACATTGATGACACGAGCCGTTCGATGCACAACTCTTCTTCTGCTGGCGCTGATCGCCTGCCTGTCTTTGGAGTCGGCCAGCAACGCTCAGACGCCGAAATCCAAGGCTGATGATGAGCCCTTTGTCGCGGACTACTACTACAAAGCGAAGTGGGGTTACGCCGACGAGTTCATCGCCCTGTTCAAGAAGAATCACTTCCCAGTGCTCAAGAAGCAGATCGAGACCGGACGCATACTCAGCGTCACCGCAGCCAAGCCAAGGTATCACGCGACCGAAGACGGGCGTTGGGATTATCGAGTGACGATAGTTTTCAAGAACGCGGCGGTGGCGAACGACTCGAGCGGCGAAGAGGCCATCATCAAGCGGCTCTTCCCGGATCAGGAGAACTACAAACGGGAAGAGCAGCGCAGGTTCGAGATCCTGCTCGCGCATTGGGACGTGCCGGTGGTCAATGTGGATTTAACGAAGTGAGCCCCGTCATTTGTTGCTTGCGGCGGCGGAATATTGGGCGGCTCTGTCAAGCTTTCCCTCAGCCTGATAGAGCTGGATCAAGCGAGCAAGCGCCCGCGCAGTCTCCTTGTCGTTGTCACCTCGTTTTGCTCTGAGCACAGAGTAGCTCGCGGTGAGCAATGGTTCGGCTTCGTCGTAGCGCTTAAGCGCCGCAAGACAGCCGCCGAGCGCGCTTTCAGCTTCGGCGATTTGCCAGTTACCATTCTTGAGCTTGCTTGTCCGGAACCCGAGCCCTTCTCGGAGCAGGCTTTCCGCTCCCTGCGCATCGCCGCGCCTGACCAGCAGATCGCCGAGCGCCACTTCGGTCGTGGCGAGGTCCCTGTGCCCTCCTGGGAAGTTCTTGCGTTGGATCTCCAGCGACTGGCGCAGCATTTGTTCCGCTCCCGCGAGATCGCCTTTCTCAAACAGCAATCGCGCAAGTCTCGTCGTGCACCGGGCGGTACGCGGGTGCGAATCGCCGAGTTGTTTTTTGAAGATTGTAAGCGCGTTTCGATAGAGCGGCTCAGCTTCGGCGAGGTTGCCCTCGCCATGCAAGGCCGCCGCAAGATTGGATGTGAATAGGGCCACGGTCCAGCTTTCTTCACCAATCGCCTTGCGGTCGATGGCAATCGCTTCGCGGTACAGCGGCAGCGCCTCTTCATAAGCGCCTCTCTCACGAATCGCCTCCGCCAGATTGTTCAACCGCAACGCCACGCGCGGATGCTCGTTGCCCCACAACTTGCGGTCCAACACCAAGCCCTCACGATGCAGCCGCTCGGCTTCCTCGAAATCCCCCTTAGCGAATTTCACCGATGCGAGGTTGATCATGAATGTCGCGACTTCCGTGTGCTCGTCACCAAGCAGTCTGCGGTCTATTGCCAGGGCTTCCTGAAGAAACGGTTCCGCGGCGTCGTCTTCACCCCTGTCGTGCAGCGTCAAGCCGAGATTGTTCAGGCTCTGCGCTACATCCTGATGTTCATTGCCCAGCAGCCTCCGCCGCATCGCAAGGGTCTCTCGCTGCAACTGTTCAGCAGAAGCGAAGTCTCCTCTGAAATACAGCACCAGCCCCAGAAGATTCATGCTCTCGGCCACATCCTTATGTTCTTTGCCCAGCAGCTTGCGTCGCATTGCGAGCGCCTCCCTAAGCAATGGCTCGGCAGATGCTGTATTCTGTTTGTCGATCATCACCAGGCCGAGATCATTCAAGCTTTTCGCCACGTCCAGATGCTCGCCTCCGAATAACTCGCGCCGCAGGCTGAGCGATTTTTCGAGCAGCGGCGCGGCGCTGTCATAGAATCCGAGTCCTCTATAGACCAACCCAATTGTGTCCATCAGCGTTGCCTGCACATCGGGCTGATCTTTAAGCTCGCGCTCGATGCGCTCGGCGCCCTTGTCGAGAATGTCGCGAGCGGTGACGGTCTTGCCGCGAGCCTCGCTCGGATCCGAGAGCTTGAAGATATCGACGAGGAAGGCGGAAACCTTCTGCGCCTTGTCGCGCTCACGCGCAGCGCGCGCCGATTGCATCACTATTGCGACAGCAGCCGCGATGGCCAGGACGATCAACGCGGTGGCCGCAGCGACGCCAAACTTGTGCCGCCGGACAAACTTGTCCGTGCGGTAGCCGAATGTATCCTTACGAGCGATTACAGGGAGGCCGTCAAGATGACGACGAATGTCTTCGCTAAACTGCTCGACCGAAGCATACCGGCGCTGTGGCTCTTTGCGCATCGCCATCAGAACGATATTGTCCAGGTCACCCTTTAGTTTGCGCTGAAGTTTGTCTGGCTGTCCTTCGCGTGTGCGGCTGACCGTTTCGGGCGAAAGAGTCTTCTGGGAAGATCCGTCTTCGTCGATCACTTCTTCGACGCGATTGACCGCCGTGCTCGGGCGCTCGGGCTCCTCGTCGCAGATCGCCATCTCTAATTCCTGCAGAGTCAATCCGGCCCCTCGATACGGGCGGTGGCCAGTCAGCAACTCGTACAGCAGGACGCCAAGCGAATAGATATCGCTCGCCGTTGTTATGGGCTGTCCCCGGACCTGCTCAGGGCTTGCGTAGTCCGGCGTCATCGGCCGCACCGCCGCGATCGTTGGAGCAATCGTGCGCGCGTACATCTCGGGCTTGAGCAGTTTGGCGATGCCGAAGTCCACAAGCTTCGGCGCCCCGTCGGGAGTGACCAGGATGTTGCTCGGCTTAACGTCTCGATGAACGATGAGGTTTTGGTGCGCGTAATGAATTGCCGAGCAAACCTCGCGAAACAGTTTCAACCTCTCGATAGTCGTTAACCTCCGCGCATCGCAATACTCATCGATGCGCTGACCTTCGATGTGCTCCATAACGAAGTACGGCAAGCCTTCTTCTGTTGTGCCCCCGTCCAACAGCCGCGCGATGTTCGGATGATCGAGCGACGCGAGTATCTGCCGTTCGTGACGAAAGCGGCTGAGAATTTGCTCGGTGTCCATGCCCCGGCGTACCAGCTTAATCGCAACGCGCTTCCTGTATTGATCGTCAGCGCGCATTGCTACGTATACAGTTCCCATTCCGCCGTGCCCGATCTCGCCCATGACCTGGTAAGGACCGACAGTTAGTGTCGAGACGACTCGCGGCTCACCGCTGAGAATTAGTGTTCGAGCGCGCTCGGCCGTCAGCTTCTCGATCAAATCTCGATCTTCTTCGCACGAAGCGATCAACGTTTCGACCTCTAGTCGCAGAGGCTCGTCATCCCTGCATTCTCGATCGAGTAGCGCCGGGCGTTCGCCGGGCTCACGCTCCAGAGCCAGAGCCACCAGCACTTTGATTTGTTGCCATCGTTCAGGTGTCATGCCGCGTCACCCTTCAATTGGTTTTTCGCGCGCGCACTTGGCGCCGCTGCGCCCAAAGCGTAGTTGAGTCAGTCCTTCTTGGAGAGCTGTCATGGCTACAGCCCGATCGCGGTGAAAAGAGGGAACCTTAAGACAGGCGTAGCATATGCCCAAGCACGGAAGCCGTCAACAAATCCGTCGTTGGTGCGGCGGCGGCTCAGCCCGTTTGCTGTCACCGCTAGTTTGACATTAGGCTCAGCGGCTGTTCGACAAATGACAGCCAGATCAATCGGCCGGGTGAGCGTCGTCAACCCACCGGACCTCCTCGGCAGGCTCAATCGTGGGTATGTCCAAGTTGACGACGATAGGTTCTTGCCCACTTCGCGATAGACCACGGATGACGCTGATTTGACGGATTCACACGGATTCTTTCTCCGTCGTTGCGGCTAGCTCTCGATGACGTTTCCTATCGTTGGTGAAGATCTTCCGCCGAAACTGGGGCTTCGGACCAAAGTTCAGCAGCAAGCCCACCTCGATTTCGGTCGCCTTTAAGTAATTCAGTAGCTGCGCCTCGTGCGCCTCGTTGATGCCCTCCCCACATTTGAGTTCGATGATGACGAGGCCTTCGACGATGAGGTCCGCATAATAGTCGCCAACCTGCCAGCCGAGGTAATAGACCTTGATTGGCCGCTGCCGACCGACTCGCAGGCCCATGGACTCCAACTCGATCGCGAGGGCCTTCTCATAAACCTTCTCCAGGAATCCGTAGCCCAACTCGTTATAGACTTTGTAGAACGCGTTGATAATCTGTCCGGTCAGGTTCTCGTGCTTCAAAGCCATAACTTTATCCGTGAGAATCCGTCAAACCCGTATCATCCGTGGTCTATCCCGTTTCTGTAGCCGTGAGAATCCGTCAAACCCGCGTCATCCGCGGTCGATCTCGTCTCGAGCCTTAGCCAATGCTTCGTTCACTCGCTCAGGTGAAGTTCCGCCTAACGCGGATTTGCCTGCAAGCGACGACTCCAGCTTCAGCGAAGCGTACAGATCATCGCCGAACACCTCCGAAAACTCACGATATTCTTCCAGCGGAATATCCTCGAGCGCCTTGCCGCGCTCGATCGCGTGCATCACAACTCGCCCGACAAGCTCGTGCGCCTTCCGGAACTCGAGCCCTTTGCGCACAAGGTAATCCGCCAGGTCGGTCGCGTTCAGATAACCGACCGTCGCGGCTTGGCGTGTCCGTGCGCTGTTCACTTTCACGTTCCTCAGAACAGTCGCCATCACTCCAAGCGAGCCGCCGAGCGTGTCGATCGTATCGAACAGCGCTTCTTTGTCCTCCTGCATGTCCTTGTTGTACGCGAGCGGTAAACCCTTCATCGTCGCAAGCATCGCCGCGTGATGCCCAAACACGCGCCCGGCCTTGCCGCGAATCAACTCGAGCGAATCAGGGTTCTTCTTCTGCGGCATCAATGATGATCCGGTCGAGACCGCATCCGAAAGTTCAACGAAGCCGAACTCAGCCGTTGAGTAGATGATCAAGTCTTCAGCCAGCCGGCTAAGGTGCATCATCGCGATCGCCGCGGCGCCGATGAATTCGATAACAAAGTCCCGGTCGCTTACCGCATCGACGCTGTTCTCGCACAAGCCATCAAAGCCCAGTCGTCGCGCTACCATCTCGCGATCGAGCGGAAAACCAGTGCCCGCGAGCGCGCCGGCTCCGAGCGGCAACTGATTCACGCGCGAACGAACCTCTAAGAAGCGCGCGCCGTCCCGCTTCAGCATCTCGAAGTAAGCGAGTAAGTAATGCGCGAACAGAATCGGCTGGGCGCGCTGCAGGTGAGTGTAGCCTGGGATCACGCAATCCGGATTAGCTTCCGCGAGCTCGATCAGCGCGCGCTGAAGGCCCCGTATCAGCTCGCGAGTCGCGTCAATTTCGCCTCGGAGAAAGAGCCTCAGGTCGGTCGCAACCTGATCGTTGCGGCTGCGGCCGGTGTGTAGCTTATAACCCGGATCGCCAATTGCCGCGACAAGCTCGGCTTCGACAAAGCTGTGCACGTCCTCAGCCTCGCGGCTATCAAGGTAGCCCTTGTCTTCGCGCGCCCGGCGCAGTATTTCGTTGAGTCCCCAGGCGATCCTGCGCGCTTCCCCTTCATTCAGTATGCCGGCGGCGCCAAGTGCTTCTGCGTGCGCGCGGCTCGCTTCAATATCGGCTTCGATCAAACGCCGGTCGAAGGCGAACGATGAATTGAACTGCGCGAACTCGGCATCAGCCGCGCCCTTGAATCTACCTCCCCAGAGTTTCATGCGTTGCAGGATACTATGGCGACCGGCCGAATGGAACACGGATGGAATGGATCGGCACGGATCTCTTTGCGTCTTTGCGGTCCTTTGCGTCTTTGCGCGACACCCTCCTTATGGACAGAGAGTCGTTTCGACACCCTCCTTATGGACAGAGAGTCGTTTCGCGCAAAGCCGCAAAGGACCGCAAAGACGCGAAGAGATCCGTGCCGAGCCGTTGAATCAGCGTCATCAGTGGTCTATTCTCTTGTAGCGAGATCGAATAACAATGCAAGCGCTTAAGGTCATCCACGCAGCCTGTCCTCACGATTGCCCTGACACCTGTGCAATGCTCGTAGAAGTCGAAGACGGCCGCGCCACGCGAGTCTCGGGCGATCCCGATCATCCGCCTACTCAGGGCTTCCTGTGCACGAAAGTCGCGCGCTATCTGGAACGCGTCTACAACCCGGATCGCCTGCTCTATCCGATGCGGCGAATCGGCGAGAAGGGCGAAGGCCGCTTCGAGCGCATAAGCTGGGATTGCGCTCTGGACACAATCGCTCGCCGGTTTCGAGAAATCGCCGACTCGAGTGACGGCCCCGAAGCGATTCTGCCTTACAGCTACGGCGGCACGATGGGCATAGTCAACAGCGGCAGCATGGATCGCCGCTTCTTTCACCGGCTCGGCGCAAGCAAGCTCGCGCGCACGATCTGCTCGGCTGCCGGCGGCGACGCATTGAATTACACGCTTGGCGCAAAGATCGGCACTGACATGGAGAACTTCCATCGCGCGCGCTTGATCGTGCTGTGGGGAACGAACACTCTAACGTCGAACATTCACCTCTGGCCTCAAATCAAGGAGGCGCTTGCAAACGGCGCGCGGCTCATCGGCATCGATCCTTATCGCAATCACACGCTCGATCACTGTCATCAGTTTATTCAGGTCCGGCCTGGCACCGACGGAGCATTCGCTCTCGCGATGATGAACGTCATCATCAGCGAAGCGCTGGAAGACCGCGACTACGTCGAGCGTTACACGCTTGGCTTCGACAAACTTCGCGAGCGTGCCGCCGAGTTTCCACCATCGCGCGCGGCCGAAATATGCGGCGTGACCGAAGACGAGATCGTGAGCTTCGCGCGCGAGTACGCAACCACACGGCCTGCGGTGATCAGAGTGAATTACGGCCTGCAGCGCCACGCAGGCGGCGGCATGGCGGTCCGCACGATCGCTTGCCTCCCGGCTCTCACCGGCTCGTGGCGCGATGCCGGAGGCGGCGTGTTGCTTTCGAGCAGCGGTATGTTCGCGTTCGATGACAACGTGCTTCAGCGGCCCGACCTTGCGCGCGGCGATCCACGAACGATCAACATGTCACGGCTCGGCGAAGCGCTCACGGAGACTCGTCCTCCGGTCCGCGCCATCTACGTTTACAACTCAAACCCCGCGGCGGTCGCTCCTGATCAATCAAAAGTCCTGGAAGGCTTTCGCCGTGAAGACCTGTTCACCGTCGTTCACGAACAGTTCCAAACCGACACCGCCGATTATGCGGACATCCTGTTGCCCGCAACGACTCAACTCGAGCACCGCGATCTGGTGAAGCCTTACGGTCATTATTATCTTGTCTACAACGAACCGGCGATCGCCCCACTCGGCGAAGCAAAGCCCAACTGGGAAGTGTTTCAGTTGCTGGCCGAACGAATGGGATTTGAAGATGCCTGCTTCGACGACACCGACGAGGACATTATTCGCCAGGCTCTGGCGACCGATTACGAACCGCTCAAAGGGATAACTCTCGAACGATTGAAGCGCGACGGTTGGGCGCGCTTGAATCTGGCGGAGACTTTTGCGCCGTTTGCTGAGGGCGGCTTCCTTACGCCTTCGGGCAAGTGCGAGTTCTACTCGGAGGCGTTGGAGCGCGATGGGCTCGATCCGCTTCCGGCATACATCCCGCCTCGCGAGTCACCAGCCACCGCGCCGGAGCTTGCGTCGAGATATCCGCTCCAGTTGATCAGCCCGCCGGCGAACTCTTTCCTGAACACGACGTTCTCTCACTTGCCGTCGTTCCTCAAGAGCGAACGCGAGCCGTTCATCCAACTCCACGCCGAAGACGCCGCTCTACGCGGCATCAAGGACGGCGACGCAGTTCGCGTCTGGAACGATCGAGGCGAGTGCCAACTGGTCGCTCGAATAACGGGCCGCGTGAAGCCCGGCGTCGCGGTTGCGCTTTCGATCTGGTGGAACAAGCTGAGCCCCGGCCGAGCGAACGTGAATCAAACAGTTTCGCAGGCATTGACGGACATCGGCGCGGGCGCAACGTTTTTCGATAATCTGGTCGAGGTCGCGAGGACTCCGGTCTAGGATGAGTGTCAACAGAGTCAAGCGTGGCCCTTCATTGAATTATGATATGCTGCCAGGGTTATGCAGAAGGAATAGGTTGCTAACGCCTCTGAGAGGCTACATCATCTCTCAAAGGACAAGCTGTTCAATGATCAGGGAATAGTCCATCAAGATGGTCTATGTCGCGCATCGGAATATACAGAAGGAATCTGCTGGATAAAAAGATTGGCCAGTTTTCTGTAGAATTCATGTTCGGCCGCGACGTGACACACTAACGAATATGAATCGAGAAGGAGGGAGATCAATGAGCGATAGCAGCGTACACCCTCGAGTGGAGGTCTGTGACGGATTTACCGTTGTGGGCACCGAAATCCGTACGACCAACGAGGCCGAGAGCGATCTCACTACCGCGCAAATCGGGGCGCACTGGCAGCGATTCTACGAGAGCGCGCTCGCGGATCGGATCCCAAATCGCGCGGACGCAGCCGTCGTCTACGGCGTCTACACGGACTACGAGAGCGACTACCGAGGGGCCTACTCGCATCTGATCGCCTGCGAAGTCAGTGACGGCAGCGAGGCACCGCCGGCCATGAAGACGCTGACGATTCCGGGGGCAAAATATCTCGTCTTTACGGGCAACGGCGAGCTCCCCGGTGTTGTGATACAGACGTGGGGAGCGGTGTGGCAGTACTTCGAGCAGGAGGCGGGAGACAAGCGGGCGTACACCGTGGACTTCGAGCGGCACGATCAACGGGAGCCGTCGCGCGTCGAGATATACATTGCAGTGAAGTAAGTTCTAAGCGCAGCCGAACTCTCGATGCAGCGGAACGCGCGCAGCAGTCTTCAAATGAATCGATCTTGAGGCGCGCGCCCGCTGATCGTATCGTTAGATTGCTTTGCTACATGGCGGCTCGAAAGGAGGTGGTTTCGGGAAAGTTGTTCAAGTTGTAGCACTAAGAGCGTACCAGTTGAATCTCAACATCCAAAGGAGAAAACAAATATGGCAACTACTCAGTCTCGGCGGCCACGAGCAAAAAATCAGGCCAAATCTCAACAAGCAGCGAAGTTCACAATCAGGGCAGTGCCGGCAGCCAACGTCGATAAAGTCTGGACGACAGTCGGATCTGCAGGCACACTTGATGAGGCGAGTGTCGGGAAAGTCTTCTTCGATCATAGCGTCGTGCAGATGGGACGTCCAGTTAGTGGTCCACACTCCGCCGCAAAAGGCGCCGCGATTCCGCCCCTCACCCAATCTGCGGTGATCCGTTACAACGTCACGCCTGTAGATGGATTATTCACCCTGAAGGCAGCGCCCTGCATCGTCGATCCCGGCGGTAGTTGCGCGTTTTACGCGTTGACTGTACGCTGCTTGGCTGCGGGTAGTAATGCGAAGGTGGTCGCCAACCTCATCGAAGTTGATTTGGCGACTGGGGCCGAAACCGTCCGGTTGACCTTCCAGAGTTCTCCTACTTCCAACAGTTACAAGGTCCAATTCGGTGAGAGCAACCTTGGCCCGAATTTCAGCTTCGACTTTGTAAGCAAGGCGTACTACATCGAAGCTACCCTGACGGCTAGCAGCATCGCCGCAGGCAGTGCAGCAGGAATTCAGATCATTAAGATCGGGACCGGCGTAGTTATATTTTAAAACCTCAAGCGGACTTGAGAATGGGATGCGTTTCGGCATACACCTCTCATCCGGCCTCAGACTGCGCCTAACGGGGCACGACCCATTTGGTTACTCAATCAGTTTTTCGTCTCTTCGGGTCGTGCCAAGTTGGCTTGTACGTTGAACGTTTCGCGTATCGTGTCGTCCAGGTCTGGGATACCTTCATGTCTCAAGGCCTGCGATCACTTTCAGTCAGATGACGTGCAATGGTTGATTCATACATTCGTTAAATCTATCTTGAAATGGAACCGAGAGGCGCTGCGGCGTGCAGTGATGCGCAATCTAACACAGCGTGCACCCGACTGGTGGGAGTCTGCGCGTTTTCAGGCCGTTTTCTTAGCTTGAAGTTGATTCCGTCAAAATAGCGTTGTCTCGTTCCACCCACCAGCGGGTAACGCTAACCGTTAGACCGCCGCTGACCAAGCCGGCGGGAATGCAGTGCCCGGGTAGCATGCACCGAAACAGCGCCGGGAGGGGTCAGGCTTGACATTGTTGACATTTGAACGATTCTCACGATAACATCCGCCCCGCCATGCCCAGGAAACTAAGGATCGAAATCGGAGGAGGGCTCTACCACGTAATCACTCGCGGGAATAAAACCAAACAGCGCACGGAGGGGTCACGCTTGACTTTCTTGACATTTGAGAATGTCCAACGATAGTCGACTTGAAGCGGTCTTCGCGAAGATCAGTTGAGCCAATCCGCGCAAAGGAGTAAATTTGTCGTCGGCAAAAAATTGAAATTCAATTGTCAGAACCAACAGCAGCCAAGCTCCTTTGGGAGTAGTGTCCAGATTCGCGCTCTTGCCAGCTTTCCGAAGAAGCCGGCAACCCGCTTGACGTATCAGGAGGCCCCAATCTCTATGAATCGCTCATTCGTTTTCGTTGTGTCCTGTCTGCTGTTGATCGTCACCGCTGGCCGCGCCGACGCGCAGTGGGCGCGGTTTCGCGGGCCCAACGGGTCTGGTGTCGATTTGTCCACGGGGTATCCCGTCGAGTTTTCGCCTACCAAGAACGTGGCGTGGAAGGCGTCGGCGCCCTACGGGCAGTCGTCACCCGTCGTGGTGGGCACCCGGCTCTACGGCACCGCCAGCGAAGGCGACCGGTTGATCACGTTCTGCCTGGACACGCGATCCGGCCGGGAATTATGGCGCCGCGAAGTCCGGCGCGAGCGGATGCAGACCGCATACAAAGCCAACGATCCGGCATCGCCAACCCCAGCCGCGGACGAGAGCGGCGTCGTGGTCTTCTTCCCCGAATTTGGATTGGCAGCGTACAACAACGACGGGCAAGTTCGTTGGACCTCCCGCCTCGGTCCCTTCAAGAACTTCTACGGAATGGCAGGTTCGCCAATCATCGAAGGGGGCACGGTCGTGCTGGTATGCGACCAACAGGCGGGGTCCTTTGTCATTGCGCTCGACCGCTCGACCGGGCGTCTGCGATGGAAGACCGCCCGGCCGGGCATGATGATTGGATGGTCGACGCCCATGATCTTTCGACCGGACGCGACTCGCGCGGATCTGATCGTGCTTGGCTCGACGCGTCTTGACGCCTACGACCTCGCGTCCGGCGCCCAGCGCTGGTGGCTGCCGGTTGCGTCCGGTGGCGCAATGGGCACGCCGTTGGCGCACGGTGACACCCTGATGATCTCCACCCTTGGCAGCAATGAGCCGTCGATGCCGACCTTCGCCGCGGTGCTGTCGCAATACGACAAGGACAAGGACGGGCGCCTGTCACCCGAGGAGTTTCGCGGTGATGCGGACCTTGGGGAGCACTTCGGCTGGATCGATGAAAACGACGACAAGTTCATCGTCACTCAGGAATGGAACAAGACGCGGGCGTATGACGTGGGCGAGTGGGGGACGATCGCCGTTCGCCCGGGCAACGCGCGGGGCCAGCTCGAGCCGGGCGCGATTCGCTGGCGCCTTAAGAAGAACATCCCGTATATTCCGACGCCGCTGCTGTACCAGGGCGTGTACTACATGGTGAAAACCGGCGGCATCATCACCTCGATTGATCCCGCGACCGGCCGCATTCTGAAGGAGGGCCGGAGCCCCGGCGCGCTGGGCGAGTACTATGCGTCACCCGTTGCCGCGGACGGTAAGGTATTCCTCGCGAATACCGAAGGCAAGATCACCGTTCTCAAAGCTGGTGCGGAGTGGGAGGTGCTCGCCGTCAACGAAATCGACGACGAGGTCAGTGCAACGCCCGCCCTGAGCGATGGACGAGTCTACGTGCGGACGCGCGGCGCGTTGTACTGCTTCAGCACCTCGCGGTAGCTCAGCCGCCGCGATAGGACACTCCGCTGAACTCGTTCGTTGTCCCCCACGATGCTCGACGAGCTGATGCGATATGTAAGATTGCGCGATGTGTTTGACTCGGCTTATCCTGAGCCGAGGAATCCAATAAGACTAAGATGCCGCGGCTCCCAGAAGCGCCCGGTCGCGGATCACTTCAACTGAACAGTGCGCGTGCATCGCTATGCTGGTGAACAGCGCAGGGAGGGGTCAGGCTCACCAGTACCGCCAGGGGTTCCCGCTAAAGTTCGCCTGTGTATTGTAACTGATCTTGTAGATATTCATCATCGCATTGCTCGTGTTCATATGCATCTGATGGCGGCGGTTCTGCTCGGCTATCACTTCCGCGATTGACATCTTGCCGCCCGACGTTTTGCCGCCCGACGTTTTGTTCGAGGCCGCAGGCGCCGGAGTTGGGAGCAGCGACTTCGTGGTTTCGGCCCAGGCCGAACGATACTTGGCTTTCTCGGGTTCGGGCAGATTCGGCCAATTGAGCCGCATCTGGGCGACAAACAGCGGCATAGTGGCAATCTGTTTCTTCAGCGCGTCGGGCATGCTTGGGTAGCTGCCAGTCATCGACGCCGCCCAGTCTTTCTTCAGTCGCTCGTCCGGGACTTCGTCGCGCTTTCCCTGCACCTCACTCAGCATAAAGAACAGGGCCTCGAGGAAGGCGTCAGAGGTCTGACGGGTGAGCGGCGGGGTGCCTGGAGCCAGGACCTTGTGAGACGACTCGTAGACCGCCAGGGCCCAAACCGCCATGGGCTCGTTCGGCTGCTTCCGCATCGAGTCAAGCACCTGGGGTTCGTAGGTCGCACGCACCACGGCGAGTTGCTTTCGGTCGGCCTTGGACAGCTCGACCTGCAGCTGGACGACGTTCACGATAGCGTCCATGTCGCTCTTCGTCTGCTTGTTCCAGATGTCGACCGAGTACGTGCGCAGCACGTTGCACTGATCGTTGGTGAGCCGCACGTCGAACGCCCACTCGAAGAACTCGGCGAAGCGGCCGATCATCTCTTCCGTCAGCGGCGGGTTGCCGCGGACGAGCACCTGGCTCTGGCCGGCGGCCGACATCGTCAAAACGAGAAGAACGGTAAAACAAAATAGGGAAAATCGATTCTTCATGTAAGACCTCCTTCTTTCATCCTCCGAAGAAAGAATGCACTAAGCCCATGGGAGAATCGGTTGTGTACCTGATTGAGTAATCGCGAACCGTTGATTTGCCGATATCAACCGCAGAGAACGCAGAGATATGTCTAAGATGGTGCGGCCCCGAGTAGTGCGTGGTCGCGGATCACCTCGACTGAACAGTGCGCGTGCATTGCTACTGCTTCAGAGACGCTTCCCAACAAGTAACGCGTCAGTCCGCGCCGCCCATGTGAGCCAACTACTACCAAGTGCGCGCCCCACGCCTTTGAGTCTTCCACAATGCGTCTCTTTGGGCTGCCTTCGAGTACGGCGGTCTCAGTCTTAATCCCCGCGCCCGCGATTATTTCTTGAGCGGCGCTGACTGCTTCTTCGCTCCTTTTTGTGTTGTCCTCGCGAACGCGCTGCGCGACTGCTCCGGCTGCGTACCACGGGTCGGCTGCGGGTGCGATCCGCTCAACTACACTGACGATCCTGACCTTGCTGTCAGCGGGCCAAGGCCGCGCGGCGATGGAACGCGCCGCCGAAACAGAATATTCGGAACCGTCCGTGGCCAGCAGGATCCGCTTTCCGCTCGCAGCCTCGGCGTCTTTATCGTGTTCGGGATGATCCTTGTCGTGCCGGGGGTGCCGAACGATCTCAACCGAGCAAGGTGCGTTTTGCACGACGGCCTTGGCGATGCTTCCAAGCAGGAACCGAACAAAGCCGCCGTGTCCATGCGAGCCGACGAACACAAAGTCAGCGCCCCACTTCTCCGCCTCTTCGACGATGCTGGTACCGGGATATCCTTCGACCGCCAGCGTAGTGGTCTGAAAGCTGAGCCGGCCGAGTCGCTGGGCAACCGCCTCCACTAGCTTTTTTGCAGCGTCATTCTCGCTCTTGATAAAGGGCTCCAGGTATCCGACGGCTGAGGTCAGCGCCAGCAGGTCGATCACAGTAAGCACGCACACAACAGAGCCGGGTGGCCACGGGCGCTGTGCGACTTCGCTCACGACCGACTCGGAAAGCGCTGACGAATCAATGGCCAGAAGTATTTTCACGATGTTGTCCTCCGTACTTCTCCTGGCAAACCACCCCTATGGTCTGCGTAAGAAATCGGCCGCTTTATCGATTGGCGGGCCGCTCTCGAAGAGCGAGAACGAACTTGCTGGCTGAATAGTGCGAACGCATCTCAGCGTCTGCGTCTTGGAAGGAGCAGCCAGCCCGCAAGCGCGCCGACAGCAAAGGCGCATAACACCGAGCGAAGCGGGTGACGCTTGATGTGATGAGATGTTTCGTCAATCAGGTCCTCCGCTGAGTTGTAGCCGCGCCTCGCCGCCCGCCTGGCATTGACCAGCGAGTCGTCGACGGCCTCTGTTACCACACCCCTTAATCGGGAGGCTTCGTGCCCCAGGTTGGAAATCTGCTCCTCGACAAACTGAGTTCCTCTTAACACATTCTCCTTCATTGTCTCGTTCCTTTCAGCGGTTCTAAGGTCTCACCCTGCGGTCCACACTTCCCACCGTGACTCAGCAGACGCAACCAAGGTGCCGCTTTCAGCCTCACCCAATCGGTCGATTGGAGTTGCTATCAGCGGCCGGCTGGGAAAAGTTTCCCATCTGCTTGCGTCAAAGCGCCCAAGCCGAGACCTTAGTAAAGCTGCGCACCTCCCTGATGCTTGACTTGATTCTACGGCACTCGGCTCGAGCTTGCCACTCCGGCATTCTCTGAACGGTTCACCGACATTCTGGCCGGTCTGTCATCCTGCGAGGCCGGTTCGTCACAATCTTGTTCCGCAACCGGGCGGTTGACATAGAATAGCCGCGCTACATCTGATGCTGGAAGTCTCAAGATAAGCCGGCGGGGCCGCACTCGCCGTTCGCACACGACCAATCTCAAGGGGAAACAAGGCTGCGGGATGTGACACGTGGCAAGCCGCGCGTCCTTCGAACCGTTCGAGCGGCGCAAAAACTGGAGCCGGCTTCGATGGATTGTGCTATTGTGTTTGCACATCAAGAGCAGACCTCAGCGCACAAAGAAGATGACGCGGAAATGAAAGTTGGCAGGCTGTTGCAACGTCGTTGGGTTCGCGCGGTGTTGATTGTCGCCGCGTGGACCGTGCTGGCATCGTTCCTGACGAGCCAGATGTATCTCGCCTACAGCCGCCGCGAAATACCCATTCGATGGGAGAGGATATTTTTAGTTGAGTTGATTTACGCATACATCTGGGCGGCGCTGACTCCGTTGATTTTGTGGCTCGCGCGCCGCTTTCCGATCGAGCGATGGAATTGGGTTCGCAGCCTGCTAATCCATCTCGGCGCCTCCCTGTTTATCGGCTTTGCGGCGAGGGTGCTGCACGATTTGATGCTCTTCCCGGTGGTCGCCGACGCCGAGTGGAAGTTCTCGCTAAGCAAGCTGCTGATGAACGTCTACTTCATGACGGATTACGGCGCAATGCTCTACTGGCTAATTTTGCTCATCAGCTATTCGTTCAATTATCAGCGGCGTTATCGAGAGGGCGAAGTGCGGGCGACCCGGCTGGAAGCGCAGCTCGCGCAGGCCCAGCTACAGGCGCTCAAGATGCAGCTTCATCCTCATTTCCTGTTCAACACTCTTCATTCGATCTCGGCGCTTGTTCACAAGAACGCTGATGCAGCGGACAAAATGATCGCGCGTCTGGGTGACTTCTTGAGGCTCACGCTCGAGAACTCCGGCGCTCAGGAAGTTTCGCTTCAAGAGGAGCTCGAGTTTCTGAAATGCTATCTGGAAATCGAGCGCATTCGATTCGGGGACCGTCTCACCGTTCAGATCGACATCGAGCCGCAGACCCTAGATGCACGACTGCCCAATCTGATCTTGCAGCCGATCGTCGAGAACGCGATCCGTCACGGCATTTCTCCGCGAACAAGCGCTGGCCGTATCGAGATAGAAGCGCGGCGCTTGAACGGTACTCTTCAAGTTCAAGTGACCGACAATGGACCGGGGCTCTCTTCGGATTCAAACTCGGGCAGCATAGTGAAAGCGGGCGTAGGGCTCGCGAACACCCAAGCCCGCTTAAAGCAGCTCTACGGCGACCAGCACCGGCTCGACCTCGCCAATGCCGCCAGCGGCGGACTCACCGTCATCCTGGAAATCCCCTTCCGAGAACAGATATCAACGCAAAATTGAACCTGCAGCGACCTGCCGGCGTTAGAGCGGTAAAGGAGAAGTCGATGTCAGGCTCGGCGTGTATCCGCACATTGATAGTGGACGACGAATCGCTTGCTCGCGAGCGGATTCGCAACATGCTCGCCACCGACCCACGGATCGAGGTAATCGCCGAGTGCGCCAACGGCCAGGACGCAATAGAAGCTATTCAACTGCACTCACCTGACCTTGTCTTCCTTGACGTCGAAATGCCCGGCATCGATGGGTTCGGCGTGCTCGAAGCCCTCCCTCCCGAGCGTATACCCACTATCATTTTCGTGACGGCATATGATCAGTACGCCGTGCGCGCGTTTGAAGTGTACGCGCTGGATTACTTGTTGAAGCCGTTTGATCAGGAGCGCTTCGACAAGGCGCTCGATCGCGCGAAGGCCCAGATATCGAGCGAGCGGAGCGACACTTTGAGTCAACGGATTCTGAACGCTCTCGAGGAGATCAAAACCAGGCCAGTACACTTGGAACGGCTCGTCATCAAAATGAACGGCCACGTATTCTTCATAAAGGCCGAAGAGATCGACTGGCTCGAAGCAGAAGGAAACTACGTGCGGCTTCACGCGGGCAAGGAGTCGTATCTGTTGCGAGACACGATAAGCGCGCTGGAGTCGCAGCTCGATCCGAAGAAGTTCATACGCGTTCACCGGTCTGCCATCGTCAACATCGACCGCATCACCGAACTGCAGCCCTGGTTCCACGGCGAGTATCGCATCATCCTCGGCGAGGGCGTTCAATTGACGCTGTCGCGCACCTACAGAGAAAAGCTGCACGACTTGTTGGGAAGACCGCTCTGAGAGTGACCGTGCTCGTCACGATTTTCGGTCAGACCATCACAAAGTCCAACAGCTTCATCCCAAAGTCGTTCCTCCAGGAAATAACTCCACCTAAACTCCAACGGTAACAGGCGTGCGTTCGGGCGGGAACGCGCGCGTTGTTAAAGCCCGCGCCAAAGGCGGAGGCGGCAACCTGGTTCGGCGCGGCAAAGCTTGACCTGTTGGAGTTGGTCATGAAAAGGATTGTGCAATTTCTCACATCCGCCCTTGTGCTGGCGGCTGCAGCAGCGCCGGCACAGAGCCTCAACATAACCGCCAATCTCTCCACCGCGCTTTCGGATGGCGTCGAAGAGTCCAGAGCACACCCGAACCGGGCCGCCTTCCCGAGCAGCGCCGGCTTCGCAATTTCGAAGATCGACAAGCAAATGGTTGACGCTTTTGGCAAGGCGTGGAGGCGCTCGGGCAACGGTTCTTCGCCTCTGGAGGGGGTGGTGTTGATCCTGCGAATGCGTGATGGCGGCTACTCGGGCAGGGAGATGGGGTCAACCAACGAGCATAAACAGTTCACCTTTCGCTGGCACCCGGCAACGATCGCGATCGTGCACACTCATCCAAACGCATCCGATCCGAAGCCGCAGGATGAAGACATAGTGGTTGCCGATAAGTACCAAGTGCCCGTATTCACCATCACCAGCAGAGGCATGTACGTGTATGACCCCGTCACCAGGAAGCTCAGCAAAGTGATGAGCAATCTGGACTGGCTCGACGTCTCGAATTGGAGCAAGCGGCTTTTTGCGAAACAATAAGTCCGGACGTGGCTACGACTTTAGAGTGTGGTTCGGCCGATACGGCGGGGACCATTTTCTATTTGATATTTTCTATTTGATATTTGCCATTGACTGATTGCCTTCAATAACAAATAGAAAATGAAAAATAGAAAATAGACAATACTTCGCTCGTCAGTCTTTTCGTCCATTCCGTCCCACGACGATGTACCTTCATCCCAAAGTTGTTTCGCCCCTCTTCTACCACATCTAAACTCGACGCAGCACATTGCTGTTCACGCGAAGCGGGTATGACCGAATCAAATCCTTGAATGGATTAGACCGCTTCGGCGCATACGACAGCATCGCGAAAGTGAAGGTTCGATGATGACGAAAAGAGACTGACAAGTGGTTATTGTCAGGCGCTTCAGCGATCAAAGTATCGCTGAACTAATCCAGCCCGCTCTGGAAAATGGAAACACTTCTCAGGATGAAGGAGAAACAATGAGGCACCTTAGAAAAATGAAATCGCTCGCATACACGGCGGCGCTTCTCATGATATCGGGGTTGTTGCTGCCACTATTCAGTAACTCAGTTCTTGCGCAGTCCAGCAAAGGAATAATCGTTGGAACCATAACTGATCCGTCCGGCGCGGTCGTCGATGGAGCCACCGTCAAGATAACCAACAAGGCTACGAACGTAGCGCGCGAAACAAAGACATCGGCCGAAGGAGGGTTTCGCCTGGACGCGGTCGACCCGGGATCATACAAGATCGAGGTCACCGCCGGTGGCTTCAAGACGATCTCGCGCGACAGCGTCACAGTAGAAGCGGCGCAAGCTACGACGACCGACTTCGCGTTGGAAGTGGGCGCCCAGACCGAGGTGGTTAACGTGAACGCGGATTCGACCGTCATCCTGCAAAAGCAGACGGCGCGCGCGCAAGCACGCTCGAGTCTCGCCAGATAGTCGACCTGCCCGTCGCTGCACTCAACCCGGTGAATCTTGTCTTCACGCTTCCGGGCGTCACCAATCCCGGAGTGCTCGCGGGCGGATTCGTCCAGGGCACGGAGTTCAACATCAACGGGTTGAGAGCGCGCGCCAACAACCAGTTGATCGACGGCGCCGACAACAATGACAACTCGATCACCGGCCAACAGCTTCAACCGGGGCTGCGCGACGGATTCAAAGAAGTGACCGTGCTGGGCGGCGACAACTCCGCCGAATACGGGCGTGCCGGCGGCGCGGTGATCAACGTCGTCACCAAGAGCGGCACCAACCAGTTCCACGGTTCTGTTTACGACGTGATCGATACAAGCGCGCTTTCGTCGTTGACTGCGGGGCAGAAGGCAAACGAGGGGCTGGGCTCCGTGCCGGTCTACATTCAGAACGCGTTCGGGTTCTCATTTGGCGGCCCGTTAAAAAAAGACAAGCTGTTTTTCTTCGGAACGTTTCAGCCGACGCTGACTCGCATCGGAGCCGCAAACGGCTCGGCGGTCATTCCTACACAACAGGGCTTCAACACCCTTCGCTCGCTTTTCGCGCAAGGCGCAAGCGCGAACCTGGATCGCTACCTTGGCGTTGTTGGGAGCCTTCGCGGCTCGACCAACGCCTTCAACGTACCACTTGGAGGCGGACGGCCTGACGTGCAGTTTGGAACGGTGACGGCAGCCGCGCCCGCGCCCATCAACACCTATGATCTTCTGGCCCGCGTCGATTGGACGCCGAATGAGAAGGACAACTTCTCAGCGCGCTATATTTTCAACGACCAGGTGGTCACCAATCAGTTCCCCACGCCGTTTCAGGGCTTCGCCGTCGATGTTCCGGGGCGCGTGCAGAACTTCTACTCCAACTACACTCGCATTCTCTCGTCGAGGATGACCAACGAGCTGAGGTTTTCGTACGGTCGGTTCAACGTGCTGTTCGGGGCTCAGGATCCGGCCGCTCTCAACTTTGGGCCGCAGTTCCTGTTTTCCGGCGCTTCCATCAGCGGCGTAGGCATACTCGGGGGTCTCACGACCACCTTCTTCCCACAAGGGCGCGTGTTCAACAACTATCAAATTCAGGACACGATTACCTACACCAGCGGCGCGCACACGATCCGAGCTGGAACGGACATGATGCGGCAGATAGCGAAGCAGTTCGTTCCCTTCAACGCGCAGGGCACGCTGACCTTCTCCGCGGGCGGCGGGTTCCCGGCATTCGGCAACTTCGTCGATGGATTTTCGGGCACGCAGGGAACGTTCGCGGCGATTACGTTTGGCAGCCCGGTGACTCATCCCAATGCGTTTCAGCAAGCATACTTCGTCAACGACACTTGGCGCCTGAAGCCGAATCTGAGTTTGAATCTGGGCCTTCGATACGAGAACTACGGGACGCGGTACAACGTGGTGCAGTTTCCGGCCTTCGCGGGTTTCGATCAACCGTTTGACGCTGTAGCGAAACAGAAGGGCGACAACAACAACTTCGCTCCACGGGTGAGCTTCGCGTACACGCCGCACCTCGCGAGCTGGCTGTTCGGCGAAGACAAAACTGTGATTCGTGGCGGCGTTGGAGTCGGCTACGATGTCTACTTCAACAACATCCTTAGCAACACCGCAGCGTCGCCTCCGAACGCGTTTGGAGTCACGCTTCTGGGCTCGACCGCAGGTGGCCGCGGACTCGCGAACGCCGGCGTCAACTCATTGCCGACTTCGGGTTCTCCGAATTCGAGAGCCGCAGTGACCAGTATCGACCCGAACCTGGCCAACCCGATGACCTGGACCTGGAACCTGGATGTCCAGCGCGAGCTGCCGGGCAACTTCATCGTCGATGCGGCGTACGTTGGAACCCGCGGAATTCGACTGTTCATCAACGAGCAGTTGAACCCCGGAGTGAATGGCGTGCGGCTGCACCCCGGCCGCGGGTCGATCGTACTTCGAACAAACGGCGGCGACTCGATCTACCATTCTCTACAAACGCGTGTCGAGCGCGGACTCAGGAACGGCCTGCTCTTCCGCTTTGCATATACCTACTCGAAGGCGATAGACGACGTGAACAGCGAAGTCTTCGTCACGTCAGGCGGCGCAAGCAGGGCGTCGAACCCGTTTGATCGCCGGGCCGACCGCAGCGTGGCGAGCTTCGATGTTCCGCATCGAGGCGTGTTGTCTTTCATCTACGATGTTCCAGGTCCAAAGCGCGGGCTTCTCGGACAGGTTGCCGGCCTCTGGACGATAGGAGGCATCTATCGGCTGCAATCAGGGTCGGTCGAGACTCCGTTCGTCGGAGGAATCGATCTGAACGGCGATCTGGAGAATACCAATGACCGTCCGGCTATCGCGAACCTCAACGCGCCTCCGGCATCGGTAGCCATTCTCGCCTCGTTATTGGGCGCCTCATCGCCGACGGGCTACGTTGATGCGAACGGGGATCCGGTGAATCCGGCGAATGTCCGGTACATCGTTGATCCGGCGATTCGCACTAACATCGCGGGCCGCAACACCCTGCGCGGGAACATAACTAACACAATGGACCTGAGCTTGAACAAGGGGTTCAGGTTGCCGTTTGAGGGTCACAAGCTCGAAGTGCGCTTTGATTTCTTCAACGTGTTCAACCACCCCAACTTCACCTGGGCATTCCTGGGAGCCGACAATAGCAACGGCGATGTGACGAATCCGTTCTTCAACAATGTTCGGTTGAACGACGGCGGAATCGGGGGCCCGGT
>JBGQGO010000020.1:0-20795 GCA_041497455.1 Blastocatellia bacterium
CGATCGAAACAGGATCTTCGGGTTGTGCTTCGCAAGCACCTTCGTGATCGCCGCCGTCAGCGTCGTCTTCCCGTGGTCGATGTGCCCGATCGTTCCCACGTTCACGTGCGGTTTTGAACGGTCAAATTTTTCCTTTGCCATAGTTGTCTAGCTCCTTTTTTCCGCGAACGCTCTCAGTGCGCTCGCCTGAGATGGAAAAATAATTACCTCGCGGTGCCTTGCACCTTCGCTATGATCTCTTCACGCACGGCGCGCGGCGCTTCCTCGTAACGATGGAAGTGCATCGTGTAAGTCGCGCGGCCCTGCGTCATCGAGCGCATATCGGTCGAATACCCGAACATCTCCGAAAGCGGCACGAGCGCGGTGATGACCTGCGTGCCCGGCCTCGCAGCCATGCTCTCGATTCGGCCGCGGCGCGAGTTGATGTCACCGGTAATCGAGCCGGCGTACTCTTCAGGCGCTACAACCTCGACTCTCATGATCGGCTCCATCAGCACAGGATCGGCTTTCTTAGCCGCGTCCTTGAAGGCCATCGACCCGGCAATCTTGAAAGCCATCTCCGAAGAGTCAACCTCGTGGTAGCTGCCGTAGTGGAGCGTCGCCTTGACGTCTACCATCTCGTAGCCCGCAAGAACGCCACCTTCCATCGCTTCCTTGATACCTTCGCCGACAGGCTTGATGTATTCGCGCGGGATGACGCCGCCAACGATCGCGTTGACAAACTCGTAGCCGGTGCCGGTTTCGGCCGGTTCGATCTTGACTTCAGCGTGCCCGTACTGGCCGCGTCCGCCAGTCTGCCGGATAAACTTGCCGACCCCTTCCGCAGCTTTGCGTATCGTCTCTCGATAAGCGACCTGCGGACGCCCAACATTCGCATCGACGCCAAACTCTCGCTTCAGGCGATCGACGATGATCTCGAGGTGAAGCTCGCCCATTCCGCTGATGATCGTCTGTCCCGTCTCCTGATCGCTCGACACTTTGAAGCTCGGATCTTCTGCCGCAAGCCGTTGGAGACCGATACCCAGCTTCTCTTGATCTTGTCTCGTCTTGGGTTCGATTGCCTGGGATATGACGGGCGCGGGGAATTCGAGAGCTTCGAGGACGATCGGGCGGGACTCTTCGCAGATTGTATCGCCGGTGGTGACCTGCTTGAGGCCAGCCACCGCGACGATCTCGCCCGCCGTCGCCTGCTCAACATCTTCGCGCTTGTTCGCATGCATGCACATAATCCGGCCGACCCGCTCTTTTGATCCTCTGGTCGAATTCAACGTGTACGAACCAGCTTTAAGAGTGCCGGAATAAATGCGAACGAATGAAAGCTGACCAACATGCTTGTCCCCCATGATCTTGAATACGAGTCCTGAGAACGGAGCTTTGGGATCAGGAGGCCGCTCTTCCTCGGTTCCCTTCTTGGGGTTCACGCCAATGACAGCCGGCACATCGAGCGGGCTGGGGAGGAAATCGACCACGGCGTCAAGAAGCGGCTGCACACCTTTATTCTTAAACGCGGAGCCCGCCACGACCGGCACGAGCTTCAGCGCGATCGTCTCGCGCCGAATCGCCGCGCGAATCTCGGCGTCGGAAACCTTTTCACCGGCGAGGTACTTTTCAGCGATCTGGTCGTCCGCATCGGCAAGCGCTTCGATCATCTTGTCGCGCGCGGCTGCGGCATTAGCCCGAAGGTCGTCCGGTATGTCGACCACATCCGGTTCAGCACCCTTGTCCTCAACGTTATAAAGAATCGCACGCATAGTGATCAGGTCGATCACTCCCCGAAACTGATCCTCGGCTCCAATCGGATACTGGATCGCAACGGGATTCGCGCTCAGGCGGTCGCGCATGGTCTGGATCGCGTGATTGAAATCAGCGCCCGGCCGATCCATCTTATTCATGAAAGCGATGCGCGGAACGTTGTATTTATCGGCTTGACGCCACACAGTCTCAGATTGCGGCTGCACGCCAGCCACCGCGTCGAACACCGCCACCGCGCCGTCGAGCACGCGCAACGAGCGCTCAACCTCGATTGTGAAATCGACGTGACCCGGTGTGTCTATGATGTTGATGCGATAGTCCTCACCATCCCGCGGCCAAAAGCACGTCGTCGCCGCCGACGTGATCGTTATGCCACGCTCTTGTTCCTGCTCCATCCAGTCCATGACCGCTGTGCCTTCGTGGACCTCGCCGATCTTGTACGAGACGCCTGTGTAGTACAGGATGCGCTCGGTCGTCGTGGTCTTTCCGGCGTCGATGTGGGCCATGATCCCGATGTTCCGGAAACGTTGTAATGGTGCTGGCGCTTGCTTCGACATAATCAGAAATAGGTCCTATAGGTCATACAGGTCCTATAGTTTTATCACCACCGATAGTGCGCGAAAGCCTTGTTCGCGTCAGCCATGCGATGCGTATCGTCTTTCTTCTTCACAGCGTTGCCGCGATTGTTCGCGGCATCGAGAATCTCGCCGGCGAGACGATCAGTCATAGTCTTCTCGCCGCGTCCGCGCGCGTAACTGATCACCCACCTGATGGCCAGGCTGTTACCGCGCGACTTCTGATCGACCTCAATGGGCACCTGATAAGTAGAGCCGCCCACCCTGCGAGACTTGACCTCGACTCGCGGCTTGACGTTGTCAATGGCCTTCTTGAAAGTCTTCAGCGGGTCTTCCTGAGTCTTGTCGTGAATCTGACTCATCGCGCCGTAGAAGATGCCTTCGGCCACTGACTTCCTGCCCTCCCACATCAGCGAGTTGATGAACCTAGTCACCATCGTCGAGTTGTAAAGAGGGTCCGGCAGAACCTCGCGCTTCGCTGCAACTCTTCTTCTTGGCATAATCCTTCCGTGATGCGTGATCCGTGAAACGTGATGCGTGGACTGGCTGTTTCAGTCACGCATCACATTTCACGCATTACCTTCTCATTTCTTCGCCGGTGACGCTTCCTTCGGCCTCTTCGCTCCGTACTTGGAGCGGCTTTGTTTGCGTCCCTGAACCCCAACCGCGTCGAGCGTCCCGCGAACCACGTGGTAACGAACGCCCGGCAGGTCCTTTACGCGACCGCCGCGGATCAACACAATCGAGTGCTCCTGCAGGTTGTGACCGATGCCCGGAATATAGGTCGTGACCTCAATCCCGTTCGTCAGGCGGACGCGCGCCACTTTGCGCAGGGCTGAATTCGGCTTCTTTGGCGTCTGCGTGTAGACGCGTGTGCACACGCCGCGCTTCTGCGGGCTTGAATTCAAAGCCGGGCTCGAGGTCTTGTATTTGACATTCACTCGCCCCTTGCGAACTAACTGACTAAGTGTCGGCACCTATAGCTCCTCTCAATCGTGCCCGGGCCGAGACGCCTCAGGCTTCGCCCATTTCGTGAGCGCCGTCGCTCGATTCCCACCGAGGTCAGGAGACAGGAAGGCCAAGCGGCCCCTACATCGCGCGTCCCATCCAGGCCGGGATTATCTTCGTCTTTTTGCGGGGATGTTCTGAAAAGTAGCTGCGGATTCGGCCTCCCCAGGCCAAACTTCTCTGTGGCGTGATCTCAGGTCAACTTTCGTTTTGAATTCGGGAACCTGGGGATTAAATCCGGGTTCCTTTTACGCCACAATAACGTTTATTCCGCGTCCGGTTTCAACCAACAAGGCGCCTCCGCATGTCAGAACCAAAAAAGCGCCATGTTCCAAACGAGGAACTATACCGGCGCACTTGTTTGTTGTCAACCCCGGCAAAAGTAATCCCTTGTCACGTGCTGTCGGCACCCGCGTTGCGCCGGTCCTGGGATCGAGAAACCTATGAACACACCTTGGGACGGGCTTTGAAATCAGCTCCCGAATCACCGCGCCGGGCGCGAACAAGATGACAATTTTTATCACCACTCACAAAAAATGTGAGGACTTTTGACGCCTTCTTCTCCTCCCATCAATCAAGACTCGCACCTATGCCCAGCTTTTATTACCGATTACGGGGCTGGCCCCCCATGTGCTTAAGATCGACTTAAACTCATAGGAGAATGCCATGACCTTGACGTGTCCACGTTGCGGAACTGATGTGCCGAGCGAAGTACTGTACTGCCCTTACTGCAGCCTGCCAAAGCCTAAGCGCGGATTTGCGGCCGCCATCAAAGACAAGCCGGAAGCAACCACTCCGCCCGAACGACCGAAGCCTTCGGTCGCATCCAGAAGCGCCAAAAAAGACGGTAATAGATCAGCAAAGCGCTCAACCGCGCATCCAGGCAAACCGCCACGAAGGCTTCGCGCATCGGTTGTTAGCCTCGCCGCTCTCGTGGCACTCTTCAGCGTCGGGATTTATACCTTTGTGGTTCCGATGGTCTACTCCGAACAGGCCGAGCCCAAGACGGTTTTGGCCGCCCTGGACAAGCTGCGCAAAACTCCATCCAACGAGCCAGGGCTTACGATCGACGCTCGCCTGGTGCGCGAGCTCGAGACTGCGCGACGAGTAGGAAACCTGCGTGCGTACCAGGGTTGGACCGTACGACCTATCAAGGGCAACAAGACCAAAGTTGTGCTTGCCTTCACGTACGTCGAGGTTGGTGACGTTCATCAGAGCGCTGAGTGGATCGCAGACCTCACCACCGGCGCCTTCACGCCGCAGACTGAATTGGCAGCTACCGTCTACGGTAAGCAGTGAGCGCCGCCGCGCGCAGCAGATAACTGTTGCGACGCGAATCCGTTTCGCAGCCCTGCTATCGGACATTGGTTATTCATTGCGGTCCTGCTTTCCCGGCGACTCGTTCAAATACTTCTGGCGTTCATCCGGCGTCAATTGACGAGTGACGCGCGCATGCGCCAGGGCGATCAACTCTTCAAGCGGGCGGCATACTTCGCATGGATAGATTCTCGCTGCGCCACCTCCTACCGTGGAAATGAACCGCCCGTCCGGGCTGAACGCCACGCCCCATCCAGCGAATTTTATTTGCTCGACAGGCTGCCCTGTTTCGGCCTTCCACACCCGTGTAGTTCCATCCTCACTTCCGGTCACGATGAACTCGCCGTCGGGGCTGTATGCCACGCTGTGTATATTATGCTTGTGATCCCCTAGCACTAATAGGCCTTGCCCTGTCGTTGCGTCCCACACTCTGCAGTCGGAGCTTCCTGTAACTATGAACTTGCCATCAGGGCTAAAAGCAAGACCCAGAACCCAACTTGTGTGTCCTCGCAGAACAAGTAGACCTTGCCCTGTGTTGACATCCCACACCCGCGCTGTAGCATCGTGACTCGCCGTCGCCGCGAGCTTACCGTCGGGGCTGAAGACTGCAACCCCAACTTCATCGTCGTGCCCGCGCAGTTCTCTCACACTCTCTCCCGTGCTCGCATCCCACACCAGCGCAGTGCCATCTGAGCTGCCGGTGATAATAAACTTGCCATCGGGGCTGTAGGCCGCGCTTGCAACAAAATGTGTGTGGCCCCGCAATTCCCTCAAGCTTTGTCCTGTGGTCACGTCCCACACTCGCGCGGTTTTGTCCCGACTCGCGGTAACAACAAATCTGCCGTCAGGGCTGAATGCAGCGCTGGAAACCCAATTTGTGTGCCCTCGCAGTTCTGTCACGCTCTGCCCGGTGTTTGCATCCCATAGCCGCGCTGTCCCGTCTACGCTAGCGGTGGCGACGAGCTTGCCATCAGGGCTGAAGGTGACCCACAACAAAGGACCTCTCTGACCATACATTTCCGTTCTGGGTTTTCCCCAGCTTACGTCCCATATTCGGGCCGTGTTATCCCCGCTGACTGTCAGGACCCAGTTTCCATCCGGGCTGAACATCGCTCCCAGAAGACCAGCAGTATGCCCTCGCAGTTCTTTCAAGCTTTCTCCTGTGTCAGTGTTCCACACTCGTGCCGTGCCGTCTTCGCTCGCCGTCACAGCCAGCTTACCGTCCGGGCTGAAGGCTATACTTCTCAAGCCGCTCGTATGTCCGTGCAATTCCCTGAGTGTTTGCCACGTGCTGGCTTCCCATATCCGAGATGTCCCGTCACCGCTCGAAGTTGCGACCAGTTTGCCATCGGTGCTGAAAGCAGCGTTGTTCACTCCCCCCTCGTGCCCGCTCAATACAGCAACACTTTGCCATGTGCCGGTTCGCCATACTCGCCCGGTCTTATCGTTGCTGACCGTCACAAGCCATTTGCCGTCCGGACTGAATGTGGCATTGAGCACTTTGTCTGTGTGACCTTCCAACACTGCTACGGTCTTCCATGTCTTCACGTCCCATACTCGCGCCATTCGGTCAAAACCTGTTGTGACGACGTGCTCGCCACCGGGACTGAAGACAGCGGTTCTTACTTCACCCATGTGCCCGCGAAGCACCGTCACATTTCGCCCGGTGACGCTATCCCACACCCGCGCCGTGCCATCTACACCACACGTTACGATTAGCTTGCCATCGGGACTGAATGCCGGACTATGTACGTTATCAGTGTGTCCTTCCATCACGGCAAGGCAGCGCCCTGTGCTCGCGTCCCAGAGCCGTGCTGTCTTGTCGAAACTGGTCGTCACGAATGACCTGCCATCGGGGCTGAAAGCCACTGAGTACACCCAGTTCGTATGCCCAACCAAGGTGCTCAGCAATCTCCCGGTTTCTGCTTCCCACAGTCGCGCGGTATGGTCAGCGCTCGCAGTAACTATGAGCCTGCCATCGGGGCTATACGCCGCGGCGACGACCACGCCTTTGTGACCGCGCAACACCAGGTGAATGTGCGATTCGAGCAGTGATTGTCTCAACGCGTCCTCTGCTTCAGCCGTGTAAGCGAATCGCTCAAGCCCTTCGGTCGCCAGAACCAAACTCAATTCAGGGTCGCTTGGCAGCAAAGCAATTGAGTGGGCAGCTAGCTCGCGTGATTTCGAGATTTTTTGTTGACCCAGTGCCTCGCTTGTAGCTTGCTCAGCACGGATGCGCTGCTTGACCGCAACTATTGCCAAAGCTGCTATCAATGTAATGACGACAGCGCCGACGACGGCGGCGCGCAGCAGCCCTCGACGGTACGCGGCTCGCTGGCGGCGCAACTCCGCGTCGGGCATATTCGTCTTCACCCACTGCGAGTCGAAAACTCGCGAGTAAATACGATTTCGAACTTGAAGATGGCCATTCGCCACCTTAGTAATTCCAGACAGGCGCAGGATGCTCACCAGCGGACTGGTCTCGTCGTCTGGCACGCGCTTGCGCTCGCGCACCTGGCCATACAGCCCCAGCAGAGCGGCAAGATCAGTCTCGCTTCGTAGCAATCGCTCGCGCACGAATAGCAGGTTGTCGTCGCGCTCGCGCGCGCGGTGCGACAAAAACAATTCTTCGCATAGGCGATCAATTCCTTCCGCGTCATTCACGCTCGCGTCTTCGGCAGCCGCTTGACAGAGCCGCTGGGTCAGGTATGGATGTCCGTCCGTCCAGTGAAGAATTCGCTTCAGTAGCGCAGCCGATGTTTTCTCTTCGCGCTCAAGCCCGCGTGCCAGAGTTTCCGCTTCAGCTTCGGTGAAGTCTGTCAATTCGATTCGCCGGCCGATGTTGAATGGCGTAGTGCGAGTATCGCGGATCAAATCCGACGGCGACGCCACGCCGAGAAGGCAAAACGTCAATCGCATCAGTTCCGGGTCCTGCGTGCGGCGGTTGTAGAATTCCCGTATGCCCGCGAAGAACTCGTCGGTTGAAAACGGAAGGCTGCGGACCGCATCTATCTCATCAATGAATATCACCACGCGGCCCGGATACCTCGGCAACACCGCTTCACGAATCGCTCGCATCCATCTCTGCATTGGACCAAGCCGATAGCTTGTTGCCCAAAACTCATCAAGCTCGTCTTCCAGGTCGAGATGATCGGCAATGAGGCTAACAAGGCCGTCGTACCACTGCTCGGCGCTGAGGTTCTGTCCGATGGCAGTCAGATCGAGCACGGCTACGCCCACGCCTTCTTCCCTGAGCCGCGCGGCAGTTCGAACCATCAGCGACGACTTTCCCATCTGCCGCGAGGTCAGTACGTAGCAAAAGTGTCCCTGAGAGAGAGCAGCGTGAAGCCCATCATCCGCCTGCCGCACAACGTAGCAACGCGCTTCGCCAAGTAACGTTCCGCCGACGACGTAGAAAGCAAGTGATGAGTGACCAGTAACGAGTGGTGATGCGTGGTCTATCACTACCTCTCCTCTCTACGATTGCTACGGACAATTTGCGAGGGTGATGAGCCGCCCGCGCGAATTGATATTTCAGCACAAATGCTTTCTCAGGTAGATCGCGTAGAGTTGGCAACGTGGCTCTGCAGTGCGCGCCGAATCGCCCGACAACACGCCTGCGCTGCGTAGCCGGTAGAAGCTCTCACCGTCGGGGCAGGGTCGGCCTTGAAGCACTGCTTGCACTGCTCCACGAATACCTTCAGCCTGCGAGAGCGAAATCAGCAGACGGCGCAAATGATCGCCGAAAGGTCCTTCATCGCTATCGGCGTTAGCCTCAAGCTCTGACAACGGCACACCGCGCGTAGCCATCTCGTAAAACCCTCGCTGCGCGAGATACGGATGGCCGCCAACAAGTTGGAAGAAACGAACTACTTCGCTGTCATTTCTGAGTGGAGAACCATAACGCCGATTTAGTTCCGCCACTTGCTCAAGGGTGAAGTCTTCCAGCAGCAGCCGCGTACCAACGTTGAACGGCGATTGATTGAGATCAGTGATGAATAGGTGCGCTTCAGTGGCGTAAGCGATTGCGAGTGTCAATCGACGCCACGGCCCGGCCGGATCGAGAGCGCGCCTGTTGTGCCACGAGCGAAATAGCCCGAACACCTCGCTCGCGAAATCGCAGGCGAACAGCCGATCTATTTCATCCAACCCCCAGACTATGTGAGACGTAGTTTTGTTTAGCGCCTCGCGCCGCAGGTATCGCTCAAGATTTACGCTGGGTCCGCGCTTGGGATTCCATGCCTCTTCGGGTGAAACATCGAGATCAAGCTGTTCGGCGACCAGCCCCGCCAGCGCAAGCGTCAGCGTCGATGCGCTCTCCAGATGACTTGAATTGAGCATCTGGAAATCGGTGAGCGCGATTCTAGCGCCTGCCTGGCGCGCACTTTCGAGACCGCGAGCGAGCAGCGATGTCTTTCCAACCTGTCGCGCTCCTTTGACGAGAACGATGCTGTCCCCGCGCGCGACGGAGGACTGAAACTGCTGGTCGGTCGAACGAACTATGTAGAACCGCGAATCGAGCGGAACCGCGCCGCCAGCGGGCTCGAACAGTTCAGAAAGAGCGGATGACTGACTCAACGAGAGGGGGCGGAAATCGCCAGGGAGTTCTGCGACGATGGATCGGTCTATCAGGCAGGTCTCATTATCGTTCGTTTCTCTTTCTTCCTCGACGATGATGCTCGACCTGGTTCGCTCATACACGATCAACTCTTCGTCCCAATCGTTTAGCCTCTTAACATCGGCAACGAAGCGATAGCCTCGCTTCGGCACGGTCTCGATGTACTGCTGCCCGTCCGCCTGCTCGCCAAGCGCCTTCCTCAATGCAGAGATGCTGACTGTGAGATTTGCCTCCTCGACGAAGCTATCGGTCCACACCGCGCTCAACAATTCCTCTCGCTCCAGCAAGTGCCCGTTGCGCTCGACGAGCAGCGCCAACACGTCGACCACCTTCGGTGTAAGCGGCACAACTTCGCCATCGCGCAGCAGGAGATGTTCCGCCGTGCTCAATTGAAAGGGGCCAAACTCGTACAACTGCTTCGCCTGCATACTTAAGCCCACTGACTGACCGCTTTTAGATTTCTTTTAGCTTTCTTAAAGGACTTCCGAACTGCTTCTTGAGTAACGTGTACCCGCGAGGCCAGGCGGAAACTTTGATGGGCGGCGAAGTCCTGATACCGCTCATCGCTTCAACTGAGATACTCCGCCACTATTTATGGACGAAAAAAAGGGGCGCAGTACAGCAGGAATCTATTACAGGTTCGGCGCCAGAGCAAGGCGAAGCAATCGCGTTCATCGCTTGACTCGTCGCCCGTTGATTTGAGAGGCAGCGTGAGAATCAGAAGGAGAACCAGGATAACTGCCGAGACAGAACGAGTCCTTATCGTCAGAAGACGTGGAATCGAACCACAGGCCTGGTGTGAAGGTTGTGGCGAGCAGGTCAAGTTAGTCACCCCTGAAACCGCTTCTGCCGTTACGGGCTTGAGCGTGCGAGCAATATGCCGATTGGTGGAGTCCAACAAGATTCACTTTTCGGAAACGCCGGGCGGCTCATTATTGATCTGTTTGGAGTCACTGCCGCGAGAAGGCTGAGCGTAGCAATGCAACTTACAGCTTAACTTGGAACCTTAACCAGCGAGCCGAACGGATGCGCTTGATTAGGACTGTGTAAATAGGAGAAATGCCATGAAAAGCAAGCGGAGCAAGTTCATTAGCGAGCCGACGGTCACGAGAACACAGATGAATAGGCGAAGATCCATCTTGCTAAAAAGGGTCTGGCTCGGAGTCCTGATTGGGCTGGTTTTCTCTTGGCCTCTGCCCGTAAGCAACGCCCAAGAGAAGCAGTCGGTTGAACTCCTCGCTGATAAGCAACCAGCCGGTACGAGAATCCGCCTGGACATACCTGGAATCACAGACAGGTCGATTGACGCATTCGCCTATGACCTGAAGCTATCGGTTGCTACCGATTCCGGAGCGCGCGGGATTGACTTTGGTCCCATTACTGTCACTAAGGCTATCGACAAAGCGAGCGTCAAGCTGCTGATGTCACACCTGACCGGAGAGCATATACCACTGGTCAAAATCAGTTGGTTCAGCACCAACGCCAAGAGCGTAACCAAGGGCCTATTCTTTCTCACGGAGCTGCGCGATGTCACAGTGATCGCGCTACACTCAACATTGCCCAGCCAGCGCAATTCATCGACCGCGACGTCAAGCGAGTTCGAGGAAATCTCGTTCGAGTATAGAACTATTCAGGTGACATATTTCGAGGGTGATTTGCCGACGACCACAACCTTCTGCTGGGATCGCAAGTTCAACCTACATTGCTGAGAGGTCAATGACAAGGAGTCAATGGTCACTCAGCAGAGAAGGTCCTGCCGAGATTTAGACCTGAAGGAGGAAACTGCTATGAACGGCCATCGAAGAAACACAAAGCGCCTAGTTGCCTACGCGCTGGCAATTTTACTGCTGTCGGGTCTGCTCGCCCTATTTCATGGAGGATCAAGCACGTTCATGCGCGAGATGATTCAAGGAAGGCCACTGTCAACCAGAAACTCGGTCGCGTAACGCAGCGCGCCGCCTCACAGTACAACCCCTACGTCAATCTGAGCGACGGGCGCGAGTTGCCGAGTGATTTCAGGCAGACAGCGCAACTGCAACAGGCTTTCGACCATGATCAAGCGACCGCGCTCGCGCTGGCTTCAGCGGATTTTGACGAAGATGGCGTGCCTGACCTGATCAGCGGATACAGCGCGACACGCCGAGGTCTTGTGACATTGCATCGCGGCAATGTTGATTCGATCTTTCCAAACAGCGCGGACGCCGCGCGACGAAGAATGACAAGCGAATTCACGGACTTCGCCTTTCTTCGCTTCTTCGCTCGCTCTCGAATTGCCGGAGCCGGCAAACTCTCTCGGCGCGGGCGACTTCGACGCTGATGGTCACTGGGACTTGGTGGCGGCAGCCGCTTCCGGCCACGGGCTTTATTTGTTGCGTGGCGATGGGCACGGAGCATTTGCTGCAGCCAGAAGCGTCGAGTTGCCCGGCCGAGTGACGGCGCTGGTGACTGGGGAAATCAACCGCGCAGATGGGCTGACCGACATCATTGTTGCCGTAGCAGCAGAGAGCGGGCCGAAGCTGCTTGCTTTCGAAGGCCCGGAAGGCGCGCTCCGCAGCAAGCCGGAAGAGTTTAGCTTCCTGGTGAGGCGGCCGCGCTGGCGCTGGGCCAGTTGGATGATGATTATCCGATGGACCTGTCTGTAGCGGGCAAGTACCGGAAGGTTCGCATTCAGGTCGACACATCAGTGATCAAGGGAACGTCGTTCATACAAAAGGGCGCGTCTCAGATGTGCATGATCACGGACAGAGACCTGACGAATAACACTCGCATATGTCAGTGAGGGGCGGCGGCTAGATCTGTGCGCGCTCGGTTGCCGGGTGGTCAACAGCCTGAGACAACCACTCCCGCCTTCATCGACAGAAGGCTCGCATCAGAGAAAAAGCGGAGTTGAAATCGGAAAGCACATTCAAACGCGTTTTGAAACATTGAAGGGATGAAGACCGGCGGTCTCCATCCCTTCTTGTTCGGCGTGTGATTCTCGAAGGAAACAATTGGCTGCGCGGACTAATCGCCGACTTCCTTAGCTTCAGCCTTGATGTCGTCGGCCGCGGGAATCTCTCCCGCTTCCAACTCTTCCTCTGCCGTCTGGTCCGGTTCGAGCTTGATGTTCCGGTAGTACTCCATACCGGTACCGGCGGGAATCAACCGGCCCATGATCACGTTTTCCTTCAAGCCGCGCAGGTAGTCCACCTTGCCGCTTATCGCGGCTTCGGTCAGCACTCGCGTGGTCTCCTGGAACGATGCCGCCGAGATGAACGACTCGGTTGACAGCGATGCCTTCGTGATTCCAAGCAGCAGCGGCTCCATCGACGCCGGTGTGCCGTCCTCGGCGATAATGCGCTCGTTCTCGTCCTGGAAGCGGAAGCGGTCGACCATGTCTTCGAGCAGGAACTCGGTGTCGCCTACGTCTTTGACGCGCACCCATCGCAGCATCTGGCGAACGATGACTTCGATATGTTTGTCATTGATGTTGACGCCTTGCAGACGGTAGACCTCTTGAATCTCGTTCACAAGGTAGCGCTGAAGTTCCTCGATACCGCGCACCGCCAGGATGTCGTGCGGGTTCAGCGGACCGTCCATGAGCGGCTCGCCCGCCCTCACCCAGTCGTCCTCCTGCACGTTTATGTGCACGCCGCGAGGAATCGAGTATTCACGCTTCTCACCGTCGGGCGCTTCTACGATTACGCGGCGCAGCCCCTTCAGAATTGGGCCGAACTTCACCACGCCGTCGATCTCGGTCATCACCGCCGTCTCCTTTGGTCTGCGAGCTTCGAACAACTCAACAACTCGTGGCAAACCTCCGGTGATGTCCTTGGTCTTCGTAGTCTCGCGCGGAATCTTGGCGATGATGTCGCCCGGCGCCACACGCAGATGCTCTTTCTCCTCCTGAGTCTTGGAAGCGCCGGCGCCTCGCTTCTTCTTCCATTCTTCGTAGTCAACCACCAGCAGGTTGGCTCGCACCGGCATCTGATAGGTCTTCAACACTTTGTTCTTTTCGTCGCGGATCTCGATCCTCGGCTGACGCTTCTCATCGGGTGAATCGATGACGACCAGGTGCGACAGGCCGGTTACTTCGTCGACCTCTTCGCGAACTGTCACGCCTTCGATCAGGTCCTTGAAGGTTACAGTGCCCTCCGCCTCAGTAAGGATCGCAAATGTGAACGGGTCCCACTCCGCAAGCTCCTGCCCTTCTTCGACGCTCTGGCCGTCGGCTACCTTGAGCGTCGCGCCGTAGTTGATTTGATACCGCTTGATCTCGCGGCCGCGCTCATCGATCAAGGCGACGATACCGTTGCGGTTCATCGCCACCAGGTCGCCCTCGCGGTTGCGAACCGTCTTCAACTCCTCGAACTTCACGGTGCCCGATGCAATCGCCTCGTGCTTTGTGATTTCGCTGACTCCGCCGGCAACGCCTCCGATGTGGAACGTCCTCATCGTAAGCTGCGTGCCGGGCTCGCCGATCGATTGAGCGGCGATGACGCCCACGGCCTCGCCGAGCTCTACCATGCGGCCCGTCGCCAGGTTGCGGCCGTAGCACTTGATGCACACGCCGCGGCGCGACTCGCAAGTCAACACCGAGCGGATGCGCACGCGCTCGATTCCGCCCGCCCTCTGGATCATGCCAGCCAGGTCTTCGGTGATTTCTTCGTTAGACTCGACGATTACCTCGCCGGTGATCGGGTCGCGCACGTCTTCAAGCACAACGCGGCCGATGATTCTGTCACGCAACGATTCGATCTCCTCGCCGCCTTCGATGATCGCCGTCGCCCAGATTCCCTTGATCGTTCCGCAGTCCGGCTCGCTGACGATTACGTCCTGAGCCACGTCGACCAAACGGCGAGTGAGGTAGCCGGAATCCGCGGTCTTGAGCGCGGTATCAGCCAGTCCCTTTCGCGCGCCATGCGTCGAGATGAAGTATTGAAGCACGTTCAATCCTTCGCGGAAGTTCGCGCGAATTGGCGTCTCGATGATTTCGCCCGAAGGCTTGGCCATCAACCCGCGCATCCCGGCGAGCTGACGAATCTGCTGCTTCGAGCCTCGCGCTCCGGAGTTTGCCATGATCAGGATCGGATTCATCTCACCCGATTCCTGCTCGCTACGGTCCATCTCCTTGAACATCGCTTCGGCGACCTTCTCGGTTACTTCCGACCATATGGCGATGACCTTGTTGTAACGCTCGCCGTTGGTAATGATTCCTTCCTTGTACTGATTCTCGACCGAGACGACATCCCGATTCGCCTGCTGAACGAGTTCCGCCTTCGCCGGCGGCGTTACCAGATCGTCAATGCCGATCGAAATGCCCGCCTTTGTCGCGAACAGAAAGCCAAGGTCTTTCACCTTGTCGAGCATCTTCACCGTTTCAGCGTGACCGAGCCGCAAGTGGCAATAATTGACCAACGACGTCAATCCCTTCTTCTTGAGCGTGCCGTTGACGTAGGGCATCGTTGCAGGCATTTGCTCGTTGAAGATCACGCGGCCGACCGTCGTGTCGATGACCCGATTCTTCAATGTTCGAGCGGTCCCGCGTATCACATCTTGATCGTCGCGTTCGTGCTCGAGGTCGATGATGTCGCCCGAGAACAGAAGCTTGATCGGAGTCTGAGTGTGAACCTCGTTGGCGTCGAGAGCCAGCAGCACTTCGTCGCCCGACGCGAACTTGCGGCCCGCGAACTTGTCGTCCTTCTTGTCCTTCGTCAGATAGTAGCAGCCCAGCACGATGTCCTGCGTCGGGACCGCGATCGGCTGCCCGTTCGCCGGCGAAAGAATATTGTTGGACGCCAGCATCAACACGCTCGCCTCGACCTGCGCTTCAGGCGAGAGCGGAATGTGGACGGCCATCTGGTCGCCGTCGAAGTCCGCATTGAACGCGGTGCAAACGAGCGGGTGAATCTTGATCGCTTTTCCTTCGACCAGCACCGGCTCGAAAGCCTGAATACCGAGGCGGTGCAGCGTAGGCGCGCGGTTCAACAGCACCGGATGTTCGCGAATAACTTCTTCCAGGATGTCCCAAACAACCGGCTCCTGCCGCTCGACCATTTCCTTCGCCTGCTTGATCGTCGCCGCGTACTGTTTCTTCTCGAGCAGGTTGTAGATGAACGGCTTGAACAGCTCGAGCGCCATCTTCTTGGGCAAGCCGCATTGATGCAGCTTCAGCTCGGGCCCGACCACGATGACCGAACGGCCGGAGTAGTCCACGCGCTTCCCCAGAAGGTTCTGACGGAAGCGGCCCTGCTTACCTTTCAGTGTGTCCGACAGCGACTTGAGCGGACGATTGTTTGCGCCTCGCAGCACGCGGCCACGGCGTCCGTTGTCGAACAGCGCATCGACCGCTTCCTGAAGCATCCGCTTCTCGTTGCGCACGATCACTTCAGGCGCCTTCAACTCGATCAGCTTCGACAAGCGATTGTTGCGATTGATGACTCGGCGGTACAGATCATTCAAGTCGCTTGTTGCGAAGCGCCCGCCGTCCAGGGGAACCAGCGGACGAAGCTCAGGTGGAATCACCGGGATAACGTCCAGGATCATCCAGTCGGGATGATTTCCCGAGCGGCGAAACGCGTCGACGACCTTGAGCCGCTTCGAGTACTTCAGTTTCTTCTGCTGCGAAGTCTCGTCCTTCATCTTCTGGCGCATCTCGACCGCGAGTTCTTCCACGTCCACCTTGTGGAGCAGTTGCTTAATCGCCTCAGCGCCCATCTTTGCGAGGAAGCGGCCGGGGAACTCCTGCATGAGCTGACGGTATCGGTCATCCGGAAGCAGTTCTTTCTCTTTCAGCTCGGGCACGTCTCCCGGATCGATTACGATATAGGACTCGAAGTAGAGCACCTTCTCGAGCTCGCGTAGCGGTATGTCGAGCAGGTGGCCGATGCGCGAAGGAAGCCCCTTGAAGAACCAAACGTGCGAGCACGGACTGGCGAGCTTGATGTGGCCGAGGCGCTCGCGTCGAACCTTCGATTGCGTGACCTCGACGCCGCACTTGTCGCACACGACGCCGCGGTGCTTCATCCTCTTATATTTTCCGCACAGGCACTCCCAGTCGGTGACCGGGCCGAATATCTTCGCGCAGAAAAGCCCGTCGCGTTCGGGCTTAAAGGTCCGATAGTTGATAGTCTCCGGCTTGGTGACCTCGCCGTGCGACCATCCCAGGATTTTCTCGGGTGAGGCAAGACTTATCCTAATGGCTTCAAAGTTAGGCGCCAGGCTCGTTCGCTCTTGATGTGTCCTAAACATTTTTCCTCCGTAGTCCGTAGTCCGTGGTCCGTAGTCCGTAGCCAAATTCGGACAACGGACTAAGGACTACTGACCACTGACTATTCGGTTACCACTTCTTCAACTTCCTCGGGGCGGCGCATCAACTCAACGTCGAGACACAGCGACTGAAGCTCGCGGATCAGAACGTTGAACGACTCGGGCACACCGGGATCGAAGTCGGCCTCGCCTTTCACTATCGCCTCATAGATCTTTGACCGGCCGGCGACGTCGTCCGATTTCGCTGTGAGCAACTCTTGAAGTATGTGCGCGGCTCCGTAAGCTTCCAGCGCCCACACTTCCATTTCTCCGAAGCGCTGGCCGCCGAACTGAGCCTTGCCGCCCAGCGGCTGCTGAGTGATCAGCGAATATGGCCCGATCGAGCGCGCGTGGATCTTGTCGTCAACCAGGTGTGAGAGCTTCATCATGTATATGTAGCCCACCGTCACCTTCTGCTCGAACGCGTCTCCGGTCATTCCATCGTAGAGGACGGTCTTGCCTGAGGTCGGCAGCCCGGCATACTCGAGCAGCTTCTTGATCTCGGATTCGCGCGCGCCGTCAAACACCGGCGACGCGTACGGAATTCCATCAACGATAGTGCGCGCATGATCGACCAACTGCGCGTCGGTCATCGCTCCGATTCTGTCCTGCCACTCGGAACTGCTGAACACATCGCGATAGATCTTGCGGATCGTATCGACTTTCGTGCCGTCTTTGAGTAACTCGCCGATCGTCTGGCCGATCTTGTGCGACGCCCAGCCCAGGTGAGTCTCCAGAATCTGGCCGACGTTCATACGCGAAGGAACGCCAAGGGGATTCAACACGATCTCTACCGGCGTGCCATCCGGCAGATAAGGCATTTCTTCCTCCGGAAGAATCCTCGCGATGACACCCTTGTTGCCGTGACGACCCGCCATCTTGTCGCCAACCGACAGTTTGCGTTTCATCGCGATGAAAGCCTTCACCATCTTGATGACGCCCGGGGGCAGCTCATCGCCCTTCTTTAGCTTTTCGATATTCTCGTGGTGAAGCTGCTGCTGAACTTTTACCTGCCGTTCGGTTCGGCGTTCGATGTCAGCGATCTCAGCTTGAACATCGATGCGCGAACTGGTTACCTCGATCTTTCGCAACGCTCCGATCTCGAGCTGCTGGAGGTCCTCGTGCGTCAGCTTCGTACCCTTCGCTAGCAGCTTCTTGTTTTTGTAGGTCAGGTCGTCGGCAAGCCGCTGCCCTTCAAGCAACTCGAAGATCCTCTTGTTGCGCTCGTCTTCGAGAATTCGAACCTCATCCCTCACGTTCTTTTCGAGCTTCTCTTCTTCCGCGCGCTCGATTGAAAGCGAGCGCTCGTCCTTTTCAGCGCCCTTCCGGGTGAACACCTTCACATCGACGACGGTGCCGTCGATGCCCGGCGGGCAGGTAAGGCTCGCGTCTCGAACGTCACCAGCCTTTTCCCCGAAGATCGCGCGAAGAAGCTTCTCTTCTGCGGTCAACTGAGTCTCGCCCTTCGGCGTGACCTTACCGACCAGTATCGAGCCGGGCTTGACCTGCGCACCGATCCGAATGATTCCCGAATCGTCCAAATCTCGCAGTGCCGATTCAGAAACGTTCGGGATGTCGCGAGTGATTTCCTCGGGTCCGAGTTTGGTGTCGCGCGCTTCGACTTCAAGCTCCTCGATGTGAATCGACGTGAACGAGTCTTCTTTCACCAGCTTCTCAGAAACAAGAATCGCATCCTCAAAGTTGTACCCGCGCCACGGCATGAATGCGACGAGTACGTTGCGGCCCAGAGCCAGCTCACCCTGATTAGTGCAAGGCCCGTCGGCAATCACATCGCCCTTCTTTACCGCCTTCCCTTCGCTGACGATGGGCTTCTGATTGATGCAGGTATTCTGATTCGAACGCTTGAACTTCGTAAGCTGATAGATGTCGGCGTTGATCTCGCGCGACGTTGTGCCGCCCGCTATCCCGTGTTCGGCCCGGATGATTATTCGCTCGGAGTCGACCGAGTCGACCACGCCATCGCGGCGAGCAATTACGACGGCGCCGGAATCCTGCGCCGTGACCTTTTCCATGCCCGTGCCAACGAGCGGCGCTTCGGCGCGCAGCAGCGGGACCGATTGGCGTTGCATGTTCGAGCCCATCAGCGCCCGGTTGGCGTCGTCGTTTTCGAGGAACGGAATCAACGAAGCCGCAACCGAAACGAGCTGTTTCGGGCTAACGTCGATGAAGTCCAGCTCGGTCGGCTCGGAGAACTTGAACTCGCCGGCCTTTCGCGACCAGGTCCGCTCTTGAACGATGTGTCCCTGTTTATCGACTTCGACCGACGCCTGGCCGATCGTGTACCGGTCTTCTTCCCACGCCGAAAGATAGAACGGATACGGCTCGTACTCGGCGGGCTGCTGACCGGCGGCGCTGAGCTTTTTGTTCGCTCGATCAACCTGTTCCCTCGCCAGATGGTCGCCGACGTTGTCTTCGGTGTCGCCGGCCGATGATATTCGCACGTAATCAATGACACGGCCGTTCTCGACCTTTCGATACGGCGATTCGATAAAGCCAAACTCGTTGATCCGCGCGAAGCACGACAGCGACGAAATCAATCCGATGTTCGGCCCTTCAGGCGTCTCGATCGGGCAGATGCGGCCGTAGTGCGTCGGGTGAACGTCGCGCACTTCGAACCCCGCGCGCTCACGCGAGAGACCGCCGGGCCCAAGCGCCGATAGCCTGCGCTTGTGAGTGATCTCAGAGAGCGGATTCGTCTGGTCCATGAACTGAGACAGTTGCGACGAGCCGAAGAACTCTCGAACCGCTGCCGTCACCGGTTTCGCGTTGATCAGGTCGCGCGGCATCGCCGTCTGCATCTCCTGATGGATCGACATCTTCTCTTTGATCGCGCGCTCCATGCGGACGAGCCCGATGCGGAACTGGTTTTCGAGAAGCTCGCCGACAGCTCGCACTCGACGATTACCCAGGTGATCGATGTCGTCGGCTTCGCCGATGCCTTTTCGCATCTTGAGCACATAGCCAATCACGTCGACGAAATCACGAGTTGAAAGCGTCTGTTGATCCAAACGATCGCGCTCGGGCTTACCGAGTTTTATGTTGGCTTTCAATCGGCCGACGCGCGAGAAGTCGAACTTGCGCTCGTCGAAAAACATCCCGCGGAACAGGTTCCACGCGGTGAGGATCGTCGGCGGATCGCCGGGCCTCATCTTGCGATAGATCTCGAGAATTGCATCTCGCGGCGTCTTGACTGAATCCTTCTTGAGGGTCTGGCTGACAACGACGCCGACATCGTCGCGTTCCGGGAAGATTATCTCTACGTGGCTCACGCCTGATTCGATGATCTGTTGCCACTCACGCGAGGTGAGCTCGGTGTTCGCTTCGGCGATGACTTCGCCGGTTTCGGTGTTAACAACATCGTCGTTGAGGAATGCCCCCTCGATTTCTTGGGGATCGACCGTCACCGCCTTGATCTTCGCCTTGCGGAAGGCTTCGATGTCGCGTTTTGTTAGCTTCTTCGCGTGCGCACCGCCTCGTACGATTGTCTCGCCCGAACGATCCTCGACCGTCTCGGCAAGATGCAAACCGACTAGTCCTTCGGTCGGTTCAAAGTGCAGTTGGCCATCCTTCATTACCGCCTTCTGCGCGGTGTAGAACATCCGCAGAACTTCCGCATCCGTGAAGCTCGCCCGCTTAATCTCGTCTTCCAAGTGCGAATCCGTCCCCACGCGATCGATGTCGACCTTCTCCATCAGACCGAGCGCGCGGAGAAACACCGTTCCCAGAAACTTGCGCTTGCGATCGATGCGCACGTAGAGCAGGTTCTTGGCGTCGTATTCGAACTCAACCCACGAACCCCGATACGGAATGACCTTGGCCAGAAAGTAGGTGTTGTTATTCTCCTTCTCGAAGAACACGCCCGGCGAGCGATGAAGCTGACTCACTATCACTCGCTCCGTGCCGTTGATGATGAACGTGCCGTTGTCGGTCATCAGCGGGATCTCGCCGAAGAAGACCTCTTCTTCCTTGATGTCGCGGATCGACTTCTGGCCGGTGTCCTCGTCGGTGTCCCAGACCGTCAGCCGAATCTTGACCTTCAGCGGGACCGCGAAGGTCATCGATTTTTCCTGACACTCCTTCTCGGAGTGCTTGTGTTGAAGCGTCACCGGCTCGCCGCAGTTGTCGCACAGCACGGGCGAGACTGTGTTCATCGTGCCGCACTGGGGACAGGTCTGCTCTTCGGCCGCGTACGGATTGACTCGGAGAATGGCGCCGCA
>JBGQGO010000021.1:0-20781 GCA_041497455.1 Blastocatellia bacterium
CACAAGCCGCGACACTCTCGCGACGCTCATCAGCAAGAATAATCTAAGCGCCGAATCTTCCGAGTCTGTGATCTCACAGATGCGTGGGCGCATTGCGGTTGAGCCGGATGCGAGCCGCGAAGCCCAACCCGGCGCGTTCACTCTCTCATATCGTGCGACTGATCCAGAGACAGCTCGTAAGACGACGGATGAAATGGCAGATCGACTCGTGACTCTAAGCTCCAAAGAGCCGTCGTCGGCACTCTCAGAGGCGGAGGTTGTGCGCAAGCGGGCAACCGACATCGCAATCCAACTGCGGGGGCTTGAACATAAGGATCCGTGGTTGACCGGCGTCCGCTCAGACCTTTCTGTCACTACGCCTTCTCTTTCGTCTGGAAGTTCCCAGCCTTCACCCGAGGCAATACGCGCTCAACAAATGACTATCGACAGTCTCAAGGACCAGCAGTATAAGATTCACCAACAACTGGCCGACGTCGACCGGCGAATCACAGCACAGCGGCAGATCGTCGAGCAGCAAAAAAAGGGTTCTACGCTCCGCGATAATCCAACTTATGCAGTGCTTATCGCAAAGCGCGCCGAGCTGCAGGGCCAGCGCTACACTCTCATCAATCGGCAGGAGCTGACCGATAAACACCCGCGGGTTCTCGCGATCAACGATCAGATCGCGGCCATCAACCGCCAGATCGAAGAACTTCGTCAGCAAGACACCGCACTGGTGAGTCAGTCGCCAGAGGCGCGCGAGTTGGCCGCACTCGAGTCCGAACGGAACCGGCTCAATATCGATCTCGAAGTTAGCGGCCGCGAGCTCGTGCGCAGATCGGCCAACGGGCTGGTTCAAGCTGCGACAACCGAGCCCTCTCCCGTGCGCCGGAGCGCAGCCGCGTCGAAACTGGCCGAGCAGTATCTCGGTCTCAAACGAAGCCACCAGGAGGCTACAAGCGAGCTTCAAAACGCAGAAGCCAGGCTCCAGCGGGCCGATGGCACCGGCCTCGCTCAGCTTCGGGTGCTCGAGCCGGCGACTTGGCCCCTGCATCCTGTATTGCCAAACCGCCCCTTGCTGATATCCATAGCCGCTGCCGTGGGATTGGCTTTGGGAGTGGTTTTCGGGTTTTTCGCCGAGTCACGTCGATTCAAGTCGCTACGGGACGCCAGAGACGTTGAGTACTACACGCGGCTCCCTTTGCTGGCTGCGATACCCAGAACAGCGACCGTGAGCGAACGCCGTCGCGCGCGTTGGCGAGCTGCGGCCCGCCTCGCTGTTGCTACGGCTACTTCGGTCGTTGCAACCTTCGCGTTGACCAAGATCTTCATCGCCGCCGACATCTTCGCGCTGATAATCAAAAAGTAGAAACGCAGGTTCATTAGTCATTTAACTTAGGTGAGAGAAACTCATGTACAAGCAATTCTACGGACTGCGCGATATACCTTTCAGCCTGGCGCCCGACCCAAAGTATCTGTTTCGAACTGAGAGCCTGCTCGAGGTTTTCGCCAACCTCCAATACGGAATCGAGAATGGCAAAGGCATCGTAGTCGTCACCGGGGAAGTGGGGACCGGTAAGACGACAACCCTGCGGTCCATGCTTCAGTCGCTCGATCGCTCAGTCTTAGCCGCTTACATCTTCAATCCCATTCTTTCGACCGCTGAGTTCTTTGATCTTCTCGCGGGTGAGTTCCGAATGCGGCCGCAGCAGTCTAAGGCTGTTATGCTCCGGCTGCTCGGCAACGTCTTGATGTCGCGCCACTCGCAGGGACTTCGCACGGTACTGGTAGTTGACGAAGCGCACCTTCTCCCACATCACCTTCTTGAAGAGATTCGATTGCTGTCAAACTTCGAAACGAATCGAGAGAAGCTGCTCCAGGTTATTCTCTGCGGACAGCCCGAGCTTCACGAGTTGCTGGGTCAGCCGGAACTGCGTCAGCTCAAGCAGCGCGTCAGTTTGAAGTGCTCAATCAAGACGCTGACTCCGCACGAGACCGGCGAGTACGTCCGCTGGCGGCTGCGCATCGCCGGCTGCACGAACGAAAACCTGTTCGAGCCGGAAGCGATCAAGATGGTGCATCGCTTCTCCGGGGGAATACCAAGAATCATAAACAACATTTGCGACAACGCGCTGCTTACCGGCTTCAGCGAGGGCAGCTCCCGGATCACAATTGCGATCATCGAGGACGTCGTTGAAGTGCTGGACCTCACCTCGATCGAGATCGTGTCCGCAAAGACGATTGCCGAAACAGTCATCCAGCGAGATGGACTGCCGAGTGAGCTGGCCGCTCCGTCGAACGTACGTTACATTCGCCGTGACGTCGATGCGGCAAGGGAAAAGTCGAACGCTGTTGCCGCGGGCAACGGAAAGTATGTCATTCGCTCCGAGAGTGAAAATGATTCGGACGCTCCGCTAACGTTCTTCTCGCGTGTGCGCGTTTCCAAGAACTCGTAGCGAGCGCTGCAACCGGGTCTGTCAGATATGGGAAGAGTCTACAACGCATTGGTGAGAGCCGAGAAGTGGAAGGATGGCGATCGTCCGATCGGCCGCCCGGATCGCAAGGACTCGGCGCCAGCTTTCTCATTCAACGTCTCTTCAGCGGCAACCGCGCGGTCCGCGTTTGAAGACAACTTGCCCCTGCTTGAAGACCTGGTGACGTCTGCAGCCGGAGGGTCATTCATCGCAGCCGAATCGGCTGACGTGGGTGCAACCACTCTCGTGCCGCGCCCCGCCGCTTCACTGGCGCGTCGCGCGGTCGCGGAGCCCACAGCACCCGGCGCGCCGGTCATCACATTCGAAGAACCGAGCGAGATTTCAAATATCCGGGATCTCGCTATCGACCCACGTGTCGCTACGCTGACTCGTGGGGATCCACTGGCGGTGGAGCGCTACCGTGCGTTGGCCGTCAAGCTGCTGAACCTGGCGGAACGGCGAAAGCTGAAAACGCTGCTGATCACCAGCGCCGAAGCCGGCGAAGGCAAGACCACGGTCGCGACGGCCGTAGCGTGGTCGTTGGCGAAGCATCCGGAGCGTCGAGTGCTCTTGATCGATGCGAACCCGGCTTCTCCGTCTGTCGGCCGCACATTGGGCCTCGATCCGAAGCGCGGCTGGCTGAATCTAGTGGACCGCTCGTGCGAGCTGAAGCACGCACTTGTTCGACTCGATCCGAACGGGCTCTACGTGATGACGCCCGGACCGCTGGCGGCCCTTCAATCCACCGATGCAATGTCATCGCGTCTTGAAGATGTGATCGCGGAGTTGGCGCCGCGTTTCGACCTGGTCGTTGTTGACGCGCCCGCGATTATCGAGTCGCCCGACGCCCAACGTCTCGCTGCGGTGCTGGACGGAGCCGTGATTGTCGCACGCGCCGGCCATACACATCACAGCAAAGTGACTGCTGCGCGAAAGCTTGTTCCGAAGGAACGCCGGCTTGGCGTAGTGCTGAACGAATCTGAAGCCGGTGCCGAGTTTGCGCATAGAAGACGCGCGAAGAGTTCCCTGGTGGGAAGATTGTTTGGACGCAAGAGGTTGACTGCTTGAAAGCCGAGTTGAGGTTTATTGCCCCCGTCCCTGCATTGCAGTTGTTCGGTAGAGCAATTGGGGAGAAGAAGAAATGAGACGCATATTCCTGGTGATTGTAGAAACCGTGTTGTTGTTTGTGACCGCCTTGGCCGCAACCCAGATCCGGTTTGGAAGCGAGAGTTCGGATGTGCTCTTCAACCAGCGCGGCTGGATGAAGCTGGTCATGCTGACCGTTGTCATCCAGTTGGCGTTCTATCTTTTCGACCTCTACGATCTTCCGACCACACGAAGGTATCGCCGGGTGATCATCAATCTGGTCATCGCGCTCAGTGTTGCTACGGTCCTGCTTTCGATTCTGTTTTACGTTGTGCCCGCGCTGCAGTTGGGACGCGGCGTATTGCTGGTAGACGTGACGCTGATCCTTGCAGTCATTCCGGCGTGGAGGCTCGTCGTCGCCTGGAGCGCTGGCCATCCACAACTCGGCGTGCGCGAACGCGTGTTGATACTTGGCTCGGGTGATCAGGCTATTGAGCTGGCGAGGGCGACTCTCGAACGACGCGCCTCGGGCTTTCACATTGTTGGCTTCGTCGACAACAAACCGGAACTGGTCGGCAAGAGTCTGATCAATCCGTCAGTGTTAGGACTCACTGCTAATATCGCAGGTCTGGTCGAGCAGTATCAGGTCGATCGCATAGTCGTGGCGGTTGCGGACCGGCGTGGCATGTTCCCAACGGAAGAGCTGTTGAACCTATCGCTCAGCGGACGCGTGGCAGTCGAAGAGTCGGCGCGCTACTACGAGCGGCTCACCGGTAAGATCGCAAGCGAGATGCTGCGGCCCTCGTGGTTGATTTTTTCGCGAGGCAATCGTTTCTCGGATTTCGAACATCACGTTCGGAGGGTTTTGAACGCGGGCTTTGCCGCAGTCGGTTTCGTGTTGTCACTGCCGATTATGCTGCTAACCGCGCTGGCGGTGAAGCTCGATTCTCGCGGGCCGGTATTCTACGTGCAGGAGCGCGTAGGGAAGAACGGCCGCACGTTCAAGATAATCAAGTTTCGCTCGATGCGAGTCGGCGCTGAGGCTAAGTCCGGTCCGGTCTGGGCTGAGGAAGACGATCCGCGAGTCACACGGGTCGGCCGCGTCATTCGCAAGCTCAGATTCGACGAACTGCCTCAGTTCGTCAACGTGATTCGCGGCGACATGAATTTCGTGGGCCCGCGCCCAGAGCGCCCGATGTTCGTCGAACAGTTGGGCGAGATCGTTCCGTACTACTCGCAGCGGCACGTGGTGAAGCCAGGACTCACTGGCTGGGCGCAGATCAAATATCCGTATGGAGCTTCGGTCGAGGACTCGATTGAGAAGCTTCGATACGACCTCTATTACATCAAGAACCAGTCGCTGCTGCTCGATGCGATCATCGTGTTCGAGACGATCAAGATCGTCATGTTCGGCCGCGGTGGAAGATGAGGCCAGAGGTCAGAAGTCGGAGGTCAGAAGTCAGACGTACCGTCACTGTTTCGGATTTACAAGTGACGAATTTGCTTCGGAGGGCTTATGTCGAAGAGAATCGTTAGCCTTACATTGAGTGCGTTGATAATCATGTACGCGGTGGTTCCGATCGTCGCGGCGCAGACAAGCTCGCAAGCCGTATCGGCAAGCGTAGACGAAAGCCGCCCGCGCACGGTTGTGCAGAAGGGCAATGGCGCGGTTGCTGACACGCGTCCGCTCAATCCCGGCGAGGCCGCGAGCTCCACAGACGAAGCCGCGGTTCAGTCGCAGATAAACGCGGTCTATCGCAGCTTCTACAACTCGTACCGTCTTGGCCCGGGTGACATCGTTGCGATTTACATCGACAAGCATCCCGAGGACTCTGTGCAAAGGGTCACGGTGTCGCCGGTCGGGCGAGTCTACTTTCCGCTCCTGGGCGACATATCCGTCGCCGGGAAGACCGTGCCGCAGCTTCAGGAATACCTGACCAACTCGGTGGCTGAGTTCATCAAGGAGCCGCGCGTCACGCTTGCGTTGCTCGAAGCTCAGAGCGCCAAGGTAGGCGTGCTGGGCGATGTGAAAACGCCGGGGCTGATGGTGATGACGCGCCCATTGCGTGTGCTCGATGCAATCACGCTGGCCGGGGGGATCCTCGATACGGGCAGTTCATCCGTTTCAATTCTCCGCCAGTACGAGGACGGACGGGTTCAGGTGCTCACGGCTGACGTGAAAAAGATTCTGAAGGGCAAAGCGAACCCGGAAGAGAACGCTTATCTGCGATCGGGCGATACGGTGATCGTGCACGGCAACCTGTTCAAGACCATGACCAGGATCTCGAGCCTGGTTGGCGTGACAACGCTGGTGACGTTCATGACCCGGGGCGGACGCTAGTCTCTACGCTCAGATGTGCGCGCTCCGGTTTGACGGGCCGCTTGTCCATACAGTGAGAGGAAGAGGCGCTGTTAGCCTGGTTCAATGGTACTGAGCGGGAATTGACATTATTTTTAACAGAGGCGCTCGTGCGAGCGCGAAGAAGAAAATGGAATATGGAAAGGGTTGTTGAGGGAAGCCTAAATGCCTAAACCAATCTTAGAACTTTCAACAGGAGAAGCAGCAGGTACCGCAAGCACGAACGGCGGCTCAAACGGCGACGTCCGCCGAAGTCCGCTCGCCGATCTCGTAAGCGAGAACCTGCGCACGAAGGGAATGCGACAAGTTGATTTCTGCCGCCAAACCGGATTCGATCAAGGCTTGCTGTCCAAGATTCTCTCGTCAGTTGTTAACACGCTGAACGTCGAGACGGCTCTCAAGCTCGCCGAGGGCCTCGGTCTACCTCCGACCGTCGTCTTTGAGGCCATCGGCAAAAAGGACGTAGACGACCTGCTGCGGCGGTTCTACAGCAGAAGTGACAGAGTGATGTAAGCGCCCGCAGTCAGTCTGGAAAAGCTCCCTACGATGAGATGGAAAACCTCGGGACAAGGGGAATGCTGCTGAGGGCCATGGGGATGCTCGGCGATGAACGCGTAACCGACGATCAGTTGCTTGGGGCGTTGATCATTCTGGAAGGTCTTGAGTCAGACGAGAACGCCGGGGCCTAATCCGGTTTAACCTTCCGCCGCGCCTTCCGTTTAATCGTGCCCAGCCTCTTTATGAACCCGAGCAAACTGGCCCTCTCCTCAGATGACAAGCCTACCACTTCATGCAGAATCTCGGTCACGTCGGGACTGGCAACAACCTTTTGAACGGTCTCCAGAATCACCAAGGGATTCGCCGCACTTCTGGTCTTATTCCTTCCGTCAAGTTTCTCGGGCCGGCCGGAAGCAATGTGGAACAGCTCATCGAGGTCCACACCAAGCCCATCGGCTAAAGCCTTGAGTTTTTCCACCGACAGATTCGACGCCCGCCCGGTCGTAATACTGGCGACATATCCGTCGGTTATTCTCCCGCCCGCCATTCGTTGAACGTCTTTTTGAGTCAGGCCCTTCAGTTTCATCACCCACTTTACGTATTCACCTAAATGTTGTTTGGCTCCAGGCATATCCGGCCTCCAGGAATCATCTGGTTAGTATTTTCAGCTCGCACTGAAAATAGTTGTTGACACCGAGCAAGCGGAAGGCTTAAGATTGCGCTTGCTAAAAATAGTCAGAGCGCGTTGGAGTATAACTCACTCCTCGAAACGGCGGTGATTTGGAACGCGCTCCCGTCACCCCGGCTGCATTTGTATCATACCAGACGGGATGGCTCAACGGCTGGGGTGAAAAATACAACTGGGGATTCTCATTCCGTCGTTCGGGGACGGTGGTAAACAGGGATTGTCCAGAGCGCTTAGACCGATTGGGTCCAGGCGTGATTTCTTTCCTCCTTTCTCGGCTAGAGAGGGTGCGCCGCGCGGCGAGGTCTGAACCCAGGAAGGCAACCGCAACGCGTCCCCTCTCTTTTTTTCGCTGGACATAGTCTCGCCTCTGAAATCAATGCTTGGTCATTCAGACGGTTCTGAGACCATTGGGGAACTGTTCGCCAATATTCACTGCTCGCCTGCTTGACCTACGCGGCAAGGAATAACTCAAAAGAACTGAATTGTGCGAACTGCCGATCGCGTCATGACTAGTAGCGAACAACTGGGTACAGGGTCTTCCGATAGAATAAGTGTGAATTACTTTGAATAAGGGCGTCTTCATTTAAGTGTGACATCTGTCGTTCGTCGGAACTTTGGTTGCTAACTAGCTCAAAGAGACGTTCCGCGACGGCTTGCACTGAGAGATTCTCCGACTCATCGGTTCGTGACTTGAGGCGAACGGTGCATGCGCGCTACGTTCCTAGATTAGTAAGCCACGTGCCTTTCGGCGCTTCAGGCTGCGATGAGTCTCGAAAAGCCTTGTAACCATAGAGATTAAGTCTCTTGAAAATATGGTGGTGCAATATCTACCACCCGCAAGTTATGGCGAAAATTGCGCTTGAAGCCGAGTTAGTCTCCTCACAAAGTCAGTATAAATAGGCCACTAGTTGGCGTCCAGATCGTGCTCCAGTATAAAAGTTACCGAATCGCTTCTTAGCCGGAGCACGCCAATGATGTGAGCAATTGAGCCAGCTATGCAATTCGCCACAACGCCACAACAGCCCGAGGACGCTCGGCTCATCAAGGTAATTCGGCTAGTGAACGCAACGCCGAATGTTAGGCGTGCGGAATTGGCTCGAATGGTGAACTTGAGTACTTCCCGGCTGGCTCACCTCTTCAAGATCGAAACCGGCACGACACTGGCAGGATATAGAAGAAAGGTGCGCATGGAGTTTGCCGCTGAATTGCTGAAATCTACTGATGAGAGGATAAAGGCTATTGCGTTTGCCGCTGGTTACAACCACACATCGAGTTTCGTTCGTGCGTTCATAGGTCGGTTCAAAGAGTCTCCAATGTCCTACCGGCACCGGGTGAGCGGCGCGGATTTGAGTTCGGAACAGCGCAACTGAAGGAATTGCCTGGGAAATCAACCCTCAATTGCCGTGAAGCAATTGGCGAGTGGCTCATTACGTCGCCTGATGCTACCGAAGCTGAAACAATCTGTGGTTGTCCAACTCCAAGAAGCTGGGTATAACTTTCCCCGGCATCCCAGTTGTCTACGGCGCCATTGACGTGCGTCGAAGTAGATGATTGGGCAGTCCAGTCCCTTCTGCTAATGAAAAGCCAATTATGCTAATTGATGCTTCTTGAGAGAATGCCTACAAGAAACGTAGTATTGGATCCCGTGCGCTGGGTGTGCTTGCCGAGACGCCCAGCAAGTATCAAATCCACAGGAGGTACTTACCAATGTCAAGGATTCTCTCTTTGCAAAAACTGGTTGGCCCAGGGCTGGATTTTCTTGGCCTAGAGAGGCCGCTTCCAGTATGAATGGGTGTCCCGAGTGCCCGCAGTTTTCAACGAGCAGTATGTTTCAATGCCCGTTGTGTCCCGTAGACCTTGGCGGCGGCGACTAGGAACTCGGAAACGCTTGGCGCTCCACAGGCTTTAGTGTGGAGCGCCAAGCCTGTCACGCTTCAGCGCCATTCCAGTCATCAATCGGTTGCGTCTCCACTTGGCATAACCTGCAGTCGACGATTTTGTGGTCTAGCCAGTTCTGCTAATGAAAAGCCAACTATGCTAATCAATACTCATTGAGAGTGTGCCTACAGAAGCGTAGAGTAGACCCCGTACATCGTTGGGTGTCTGCCGAGAGTCCCAGCATATCTCAAAACCACAGGAGGAACTTACCATGTCGAGAATTCTTTCTTTGCAGCAACTCGTTGGTCCGGGCCTGGATTCCCTTGGCCTAGCCAACGCAGACAGCAACTCGAGCGCTGAAGGGTGCGTATGCTCAACGAGCAGCTTTGTAGCTTGTCCGGTGTGCCCCGGGGGCGGCGGCGGTTCAGATTTTGCCTAAAGGTCTTGGAAACGCTTGATGTTCCCCACAGGGGTGAAACGCCAAGATCGATCACGAGAATCCTAATTCTTATCGGGTCGTTTCAGGCGCGTTAGCTGAGGAACCGGTTAGAGTCAATCTGTCCGGTTCCTTGGCTTTCAAAGGGCTAGGTGAATCTCATGCGGCTCGAGGACAATTTTTTCTACACTTTGGTCAACCGCGAATTTTACGATTCGTTTGACAGATATACGCCCAACGCGGAGTTCTTCGACCTTGTCCGCGGAATTCTACCATCTGATTGGGAGATCGTTCGAAGTAGCACTTGGTTTCAGTGCAATCCGAAAAAGGTAACGTTTCCACCGCACGGCTGGAAAATTCATCTGTCTACAATGCCACTCCAGGCGGCTGCCGTGCTCACAACTGCCGCCCGCCTGCTCGTCGACCACAATGTCCCATTCAAGTTTGCTCTCGACCGAAACGTGCTGTTCATGACCAACAGCAAACGCTGGGCTAGATCCGGCGCCGGCAAATTCGTAACCATATATCCAGGGAGCAAGGATGAATTCATCAAGCTCCTGGAAGTACTTCACAACGCTCTGTTTGGATATAACGGCCCGTATATTCTATCGGACAAGCGCTACAAAGATGGCAGCGTGGTCTATTATCGATATGGAGGTTTTCAGCGGACGAGCAAGGTGAATTACAAAGGCGAAGAAGACCTCATGATAACGAACCCTGATGGTGAAGCGGTAATAGACGAGCGCGCCGCCTACTTCACTCCACCGGAATGGGCTGAAGAAGCGGTTCCAGTCCCGGAAGAAGCCGATCCCAACCCGGAGCTTACACTAAAGAGTGGGCGATATGTGATAGAGTCGGCGCTCGCATTTTCCGTCACCGGAGGAGTTTATATTGGACAGGATACTGAAACCGGGAACAAAGTTCTGATCAAAGAAGCGAGACCATTTACGAATCCATCATTAGGAGAGCACGAGGCCGTTTCATTACTGAAAAAGGAACATAGACTGTTGACGATTCTTGCAGACACCGGTTTAGTTCCTCGCCCCTTCGATTTCTTCAAGGATTGGGAGCACTTCTATCTGGTCGAAGAATTCCTCGACGGCAAGCTGCTCCGTGGGCACACCATCGAGATTAGCTTGGTGTTAATGACCAGGCCGACTATCGAGAAGGCAAGGGAATTCTACAAGCGTTACCGCAAGCTGTACGGACTTATCGCCGAAGGTTTTCGTATCCTGCACGAGCGCAAGGTCCTGCTTACCGACGTCTCGCACTACAACATCATTGTGATGGATGACGGGAACTCCGTGAAGTTTATTGATTTCGAAGGCGCTCAGGAGCGCGGTGTTGATATGGCAACACTCCTGTACACTCCCGGATTTGCCTCGGAGCAGAGAGAGATGCTGGCGCGTGCGCCAACGCTTGAAGATGACTATTTTGGATTCGGCAGTCTGATGCTGGCCGGGCTCATGCCCATAAACGGCATCCGCGGGTTTGGGGAAAAGCCGCTTGAGCGGTATCTGGACGCGGTGATTGCGGATTTTGGACTTCCAAACGGGATCCGTCGAGCAGTTTTCGCCCTGATGCAAACGGAGCCCTCCAAGCGCATTAAGCCTGAAGAGGCAATCGCGATGTTGGAGGAAGATGTATCAGAGGTCAGAGAGCCGGCTATTGACACCAGCGAAGCCAAGGAGGAATGCGGAAATCTTTTTGTCGAGCGGATACTTGACTACCTGCTCAGTGTAGCGACATTTGATCGCACGGACCGGCTTTTTCCATCTGATCCCGCCCTGTTTCGAACCAACCCTTTGAATTTGGCATATGGGGCTTGCGGGATTGCCTACGTGATTAATGAGATCAGAGGTGAAGTGCCGCAGCAAGTCTTGAATTGGATATTACAGAATCCGAGTGACCGCGAACAGTATACGCCCGGACTCTATGTCGGTCTGTCCGGGATGGCATGGGCGCTGTTGGAGATGGGATACAAGGAATCGGCGATTGAGATGATACGCGCGACACACACGCACCCAATGCTTTACGAGTCGCCGGACCTCTTTTACGGAGTATCGGGTTGGGGAATGACGCAGCTCAAGTTCTTTCTGGAAACCGGCGACGAACTGTTTCTGTCGAAGGCAATTGAAGGCGGGCAATTTCTTCTCGACACCCAACAGGAGGATGAGACAGGTTCCTGGTGGCCGATGAAAGATGACATTTTGTTTGGCTTGGCGCATGGCGGAGCCGGCGTCAGCTTATTCCTCCTTTATTTGTATCTGGTGACTGGAAATGAAGAGTTCCTGAGCGTCGGAACGCGAGGAATCGATTTTGTTCTTGGCAAAGCAATTGAAACCGACGAAGCAGGCTATACCTGGCGGATGAATGAAGGCTGGCCTACCGTTACGCCTTATTGGCGTTACGGAGGGGCCGGAATCGGCATGACCCTGTTGAGATATGATTCTTTTTTTGGTGATGAGCGCTATAAGCACGTGCTGGACAGAATCGCCGTGGAGTGCGATCGGAAATACACAATTTTTCCTGGAAGGTTCTTTGGGCTTGCCGGACTGGGAGAGTTCTTTCTTGACATGGCTGATTTCGGCGTGGAAGAATCCGAGGCACTCGAATGCGCCTGGAAAACGGCTGCGGGCGCTTTGCTATTCAGAGTAGAACGAGACCAGGGCATCGCGTTCCCGGGAGAGCAACTCATGCGATTAAGCTGCGATTTCGGAACTGGGAGCGCCGGCATAGCGCTTTTCCTGAACAGACTAATTAATCGACGCAAGCCTCCATTCATGCTGGATGACTTGCTTGAAACCGAAACACTCCATCAGAAGAGTGTTGCTCAGCTCGCAGTCTCATAGTCGTCAGTCTTATCAGGAGGTTGTTCCGATATGAGAGACGATTACACTTTCTCGATTGCGCGCGACACAATTGCTCATCGATCCTGGAGAGTTCTGTCCGAGTCCGGCCAGGATCTTCGTTATGGGATCAGAGTCTTGTTAAGGAAGCCCGGGTTCACGATATGTGTTGTAGCTATTCTGGCGCTGGCGGTGGGGATGACCACCGGTTTGTTCGCGGCGGTAAACAGTGCGCTGCTCAGGCCATTGCCTTATCCGGAGCCAGGGAGAATAGTACATGTCTCGTGGTTGTCACTCCAGAGTGGCGACTCGAGCATCACACAAAAGCAGTTTCGTTATTTGAGCGAGAATACCAAGTCGTTGAAGTCCAGCGGCCTGCGTTCTCACAACTCGATTTTCAACCTGTGGAATGGCTCCTACTCGACCCCGCTTCGCGGATTACCGGTTTCTGCAGGACTGTTCCAAGTCTTAGAGGTGAATCCGTTTCTGGGCCGGGGATTCCTGCCTGAGGAAGACGGAATAGGCGCGCCGCGAACTGTGATGCTCAGCTACAACGTTTGGCGGCATCATTTCGGCAGCGATCCGAGTCTTATCGGCCGGGACATTGAGTTGAACGGACAGCCCTACACTGTAATCGGCATTATGCCGAATGACTTCAGCCTGTCTCCCACTGCCGATCTGTGGATATCGGTTGTCTTACACTATCCTAACGACCGCGGCCCTAGCTTTGAGATGTTGGGGAGGCTGGACCCTGCAATGAGACGCGAGCAAGCCCAGGCCGAAGTGTCGAGTCTTGCGGAGTCTTTTCGCCAGGAGTTTCCTAGTCTGGTCGGATCGGATTTCCGAGGTGTGAGCCTGGTCGCATATCAGAGATGGCTTGTTGGGGATAATGACCAGCGTTTGTTTTTGTTGCTCGGCGGCGCTTTGCTCATATTGCTGATCGCGGTGACAAACGTCGCAAACCTGATGCTATCTCGATCAGTATCTCGTGAGAAAGAAATTGGCGTCCGAGTGGCCCTCGGCGCTACGCGATTCCAACTGCTCCGGCTATTGGGCGGCGAGAGCCTGATATTGGCGGTTCTCGGCGGAGCTTGCGGAGTGATAATCGCGCCCTGGGTCTACAGGTCGCTTGCAGCCATTGCTCCAAAGGAAAACAACATAGTACCGCTAATAGGAGAGTACAGATTTGATTGGCGTATCTTCACCTTCGCATTGGCAGTGTCTCTTTTGATTGGTATTTCTATCGGGTTGATCTCGACTCTGAAAAGTATGCGGAGCGATGTCGTAAATTCTCTCAAGGCAAGCGAAGGCGCCATAATCGGAGGGAGCCGCCAGAAAATACGCACCGCGCTTATGTTTGTCGAGGTGGCCATCTGCGCAGTATTGCTTACCGGAACAGTTCTGCTGGTGAGAAGCCTGATCGGACTTCGGTCTGTGGATTTGGGGTTTCAGCCTGGCGGCGTGTGGGCCGTTCGAATGTCGCTTCCACCTGAGAAATACAAGACTGTCCCGCAGATGTTGTCGTTTGAGAAGGCGGTTCGAGATCAGCTTGGCAACCTGCCGGGTGTAACCTCAGTAGCCTGTGCTTGCAGCGTGCCACCGGAACCGGGTATCAGGAGCATGTTCGAAATCAGAGGTCAGCAGCGACAGGTTTACTACTGGGCCGTCAGTCCGGACTATTTTGAGACGCTAGGCATACCGGTGGTGGAGGGGCGCTCTTTTCGGAGCGATGACAAACCCGGCGGAGCCCCTGTCGTCGTCATTAATGAATCTCTTGCGCGGTTGTTCTGGCAAACGGAAGATCCTGTCGGTGATCAGAACTGGTGCCCTACAAAGAAAGACTGTCCCCAGATCGTGGGAGTTGTGCGCAACATCCAAATCAACGGTTTGAGAGAATCGGAACTGCCGATCATCTATTCCCCTCAGGCACAATTGGCAGATGGACCTATGAAATATATGAACCGCGCCTTTCTGACGGCTTTCTTAATAAAGAGCTCTGTGCCGGTTAATATGGCTGCGGTTCGAGAGGCCGTAGACCGGGTAGACCCTGCGCAGCCGATAGTCAGTCTCAATCCGATGTCCCAGGTTGTGCACGATTCAATAGCTTCCGAACAGCTCTACACCGCTCTGTTATCAGTTTTTGCCTGTATGGCTATTCTTCTGGCTGCAATTGGAATCTATGGAGTGGTTTCTTATTCGGTTGCCGAGCGCACGCGCGAGATCGGTCTACGGGTAGCGCTGGGGGCCAGGCCAGGAGATATCAGGAGATTGGTGATCGGGCACAGTATGCGGGTTACTCTGACTGCCATCGCATTAGGAGTATTGTGCGCGCTTTGGCTTGCCCGCTTTCTGAGAAGTCTTTTGTACGGCGTCAATGAGTTCGACTTGATCTCCTTAGTGACTGTCATCGTGTTCATTAGCGTGGTGACCCTCATTGCGAGTTACGTACCCGCGTTTCGGGCCTCAGTTATGGATCCGTCTAAAGCGCTACGACATCAATGAAAGACTGGTGATGGATAAGCTCCAAACATTCGAGCGCGTTTTGCTAAGCACAAAGACTTAACCATGACAATAAACACCAACCACATCTTATCGTAGTTCTTTTGAATTCCTCACTAGAGTCCCTTGAACAAATAGCGTGCGAGGTTAGAGTATTGCAGAGCCACAAAAACAAGGAAGATACTCAGAAGCAAAAGGGTTCGCCGCGTGATTTGCTGCGACTGCTTTCCTACGTCAAGCCGTACTGGCTGAGACTGGCTATAGCGTTTTCAAGCCTGTTGGTAGCGACGGGTCTGGCTCTGGTCTTTCCGCAATTGGTTCGCCTGATCATAGATGCGGCGTTCAACGAGCGTAATGCCGGCAAGCTAAACACGCTTGCTGTATGGATGATCTGTCTTTTCGCAGCACAAGCGGGCTTTAGTTTCCTGCGAGCCTATCTACTCTCGTATACCGGTGAGCGCATCGTCGCGGACGTGCGAGTTCAGGTCTATAAACATCTAATCTCGCTGTCATTCTCGTTCTTTGCCGGTCGTCGTGTGGGAGAGTTGACGTCACGGGTTGCGTCCGATGTGACGGTTATTCAATCTGTTACAACAGGAGGCACCAGCGAACTTCTCCGACATGGGGTCACACTCATCGGCGGCATTACCATCATCACCTGGATGAACCCGCGACTGACTTTATTGATGCTGACGATTGTTCCGATCATAATAGTAGCCGCTCACCTCTACGGTAAGTATATACAGCGTTTGAGTACACGCGTGCAGGACCAACTGGCTGAGAGTGCGTCTGTATTCCAGGAAAGCTTATCCGCGATTCGCATCGTCCAGTCATTCGTGCGCGAGACATACGAGGTGCACCGTTACAGGGAACGAATCATGAAGGCTTTTGAACTAGCGGTGCACCGGGCGGTTGCGAGTGGTGGTTTTGTCGCCTTTGTTGTTCTTGTGGTGTACGGCGGTATCGTGGTTGTGCTTTGGTCGGGGAGTCGCATGGTGGCGACTGGCAAGATCACGGCGGGTGAGTTGATCGCTTTTGTTTTATATACGTTCGTCGTTGCGGAAGCGATCAGCGCGATGTCAGTTCTGTATGGTCAATTCAAACAGGCCATCGGGGCAACCAGGCGCGTCTTCGAAATATTGGATACGCCGGCGGAGATCGCCGACCCGCCGACTCCTATTCCGCTAGGTCGAGTCTCTGGGCAGGTCGTCTTCAAAGATGTCAGCTTTGCATATGGCGACGAGCGTACCACTGCGGTGTTGAAAGGAACTAATATTGTAGCGCGTCCCGGTGAGATAATAGCGCTCGTAGGGCCGAGCGGCGCCGGCAAGTCAACCCTCGTCGCTTTGATACCGCGCTTTTATGACGTCTCATCCGGCGCGATTCTCATCGACGACAAAGACGTGAGATCACTGCGGTTGTCTGATCTCCGAAGCACAATTGGCGTCGTTCCTCAAGAAACGACATTATTTAGCGGTACGATTCGCGAAAACATTGCCTACGGTAAGCTGGATGCGCCTGATGCAGAGATCGAAGCAGCCGCAAGAGCAGCCAACGCTGACGACTTCATCACCAAGTTTCCGCAAGGCTATGGTACGCTCGTCGGCGAGCGCGGGGTGAAGGTTTCAGGCGGAGAGCGACAGAGGATTGCGATAGCTCGGGCTCTCCTGAAGGACCCACGTATTCTGATACTCGACGAAGCGACGAGTTCTCTCGACACAGAATCAGAACGTTTGGTGCAGGATGCCCTCGAGACATTAATGCAAGGGCGCACAACCTTCATCATTGCTCATCGTCTATCCACGGTTCGGCGCGCCAACCGAATCATCGTGCTCGATGGCGGAACGATAATTGAAGAAGGGACTCACGATGAGCTGCTGTCAAGGGGGGGCCTCTATAGACAGTTGCACGAGGTCCAAATCGTCAGTTACTCCGGCGCGCAGCTTACTGCAGTAGACGAGCTGAGCACTTCAGTCCCGCGAAGAGCCAGCTAAAGTTGCGCCTCGACCCTAATGCCGGTTACAGCACAGTGTTTTTGCCCAGTCCTGCTTTGCTTTACCGTCAGTGCGTTGTGGTCCTTTGCCCTCTGAAACATTTCTTGGACGTATCAGAGTATCTCGCGGCAACTTGCCCGGCGGCCTCGCCTGCCTGTAACCGGGGGCTAGGGCCCTCATTATGTCGTCCGGCTCGCCCGCGTGATTCTCTATTATGCAGACAAGTTCGGCCCGTTCCGATGTGAGTCCGAGCGTCGTCAAGGTTCCAGCGGCATCTTCGTGCCAACCGCCGGCGTCCTTCTGGAGACGGTAGCCAGGGCCGGGCCTGCAAACTGCAATTCCAGTTCAACACCGCAAAATCAACCTACTCAGATATCCTATCCGTCCCGTTGAGAGAGCGGCGGCCCAACCAACGGGCTGACCTCCTCCTCGTCCGCTTGTTGTCCACGCCTCCCGTGCGATAGTATCTCGCGCGATTCCGAAAATGCGCCTCAATGAAGGAGCCTCCTCAATGATTGATTCGAAAAAGTCTCATCTAGCTATGATTGGTTTCGCCGCTTTGTGCGCCATCGTTGCGCTCACGGCGTTCGCCGGGCGGGCGAGCGCGCAAGATGGAAACGGCGACTTGACCGGTGAACGCCTCGTTAACGCGCGCAAGGAGCCTCAAAATTGGGCCACTTACTTCGGAGCTTACGACGCGTGGCGCTACAGCTCGCTCGATCAAATCCGCGCCGACAATGTGAAGAATCTCGTGTCGGTCTGGGCTTTTCAGACCGGAAAAGTCGAAGGCGGACTCAACGCGACGCCCATTGTAGTCGATGGAATCATGTACCTCATCGCCAGCGAGGACCGCGTGTTCGCTTTGAACGCGGAGACGGGCGACCGGCTGTGGACGTACAACTACAAGTTCCCGCGCGACCTCATATCGCCTTATGGCAAATTCAATCGCGGCGTAGCAGTCGGGTATGGACTGGTTTTCTTCGGCACGATGGACAATCACGTAGTCGCGCTCGACGCGAAAACCGGCAAGGAGGTCTGGAACGTCGAGGTCGAAGACGTCAAGAAGTGCGGCTGCAATATCAACGGCGCTCCTTTCATCGTCAAAGATAAACTCATCGTCGGCGGCACGGGAGGCGACAGCGCGCATCGCGGCTACATCAACGCGTTCAATGCGAAGACCGGAAGGCTGGCGTGGCGCTTCTACACCATACCCGGACCGGGAGAGCCGGGACACGAGACCTGGGGCGGGACCGAAATGTGGAAGTACGGTGGCGGGTCGACGTGGCTGACTGGTTCGTATGACCCAGCGCAGAACTTGATCTTCTGGGGAATCGGCAATCCGTCGTCGGATTTCAACAACTCAGTGCGTCCTGGCGAAAACCTCTACACGAACTGCATCGTTGCGATTGACGCCGACACCGGCAAGTTGAAGTGGTACTACCAGGAGATCCCTCACGACGCCTGGGACTTTGATTCGGCCTACGAGTCTGTGCTTATCGATGTCACGCGCAACGGCAAGACCGAGAAACTTCTCGTGCATCCGAACAAGAGCGGCTTCGTCTGGGTGCTCAATCGAGAAACGGGAAAGTTCATCAACGCGTGGCCTTATGTTGACACGATCACCTGGGTCAAGAGCATCGACAAGGAAGGCAAGTTGATTGGACGTAACGAGCCCGAAATCGGAAAGCCAAATCTCATTTGTCCGAATTGGGGCGGAGGGCGAAGCTGGAATCATTCGGCGTACAGCCCGCGCACGGGGCTCTTGTATAACAACGGCATCGAGTGGTGCGCTAACGTGACCGTGCTTCCGCAAGAGGCTCGCGAAGGCCGATCGTTCGTCGCAGGCAACGTCGATGTGAAGCCGCCTCCTGACGGACTGATTCGCGCGCATCTCGACGCTTTTGATCCGGTGACAGGGCAGAAGAAGTGGAGCTTGCCTTTCAAGTATCCGATTCTCTCGTCGCTGCTGGTGACAGGCGGAGACGTGCTCTTCACCGGCGACGTTGAAGGACGCTTTATGGCGTTCGATGCGAAGACCGGCAAGCAGCTCTGGTCATTCAACACCGGCTCGGGCCATCGCGGCGGGTCGATCACTTACTCAGTCAAAGGCCGTCAATATGTGGCCGTGCCATCTGGCTTGGGATCGATATTAGTCAGCTCGATGCCCCAGACGTGGCCTGAAGCAGCGGGCTGGCCCGGTGGTTCAGCGGTGTTTGTATTTGCGTTGCCCGAAGGGAATCGTAAGTGAGCGAGCAGCATCAGACGAACTCAGAAGCGTCGAGAGCTGGTGTTTCGGAGCCCGTTCGCGTTATGGCTGTTCTGCTGATGGTTCCGATTGGCCTTGGTCTGCTTGGTGATAACCGTTTTGAAAGCACAGCGTCAGCGTCTTCAGTAGTACAAGCCAAAGATAAGCTCAAAGACCGCCAGGTCATCGCTGATGGCGCGAAGTTGTTCGCCCCATCCTGCGGAAACGCATACTGTCATGGAACTGGCGGCGCCGGGGGAGGAGCGCCTCGTCTTCGTGGCAAAGATCTCGAAGCCGCTTACGTGTTCAAGTCAATTTCAAACGGCATTCCTGGGACATCGATGCCGAGCTTCAAGTCCGAACTCTCAGAAGAGCAGATATGGAAGCTGGTCGCGTTCATCGTGTCTGATACGAAGACGAGCGCGATCGTTCCCGGTCCGGCTGACGGGTTGCCGGCAGCTCCGTCATCAACCGCCCCCGTCAAAGTTGCTGAGGCGATTAGGTCTGCGCCGCTCGCAGGAAACTCTCAAGCCGGCAAAGCGCTTTTCTTCGATTCTTCTCAGCCGAAGAGCTGCCACGCTTGTCATTCATTCAACGGCGAAGGAACGCCGATTGGTCCAGATCTCTCAGCAGCAGCGAGTAGATCACCGAGAGATTTGTTTTTGAGCATCATCCTGGGGCGTGAGATCAGAGATTCGCAATACGCGACGATAACCGTCGCACTGCGCAACGGCGAGAAGATCGTCGGCGTGAAGAAAGAAGAAGACGCCGAATCGCTTCGAGTCTACGATACAACCGAGCTGCCTGCTGTTCTGCGCACAGTTCAGAAGACAGACGTGGCAAAGGTCGAGTACGCAAACGAATCAGTGATGCCGAAGGACTACGCCTCGGCGTACACGATGAAACAGCTCTTAGATCTTGTAACGTTCTTAAGGTCTTCACAATCGAAACCGGCAGTGACGTTGAGAGATCTGTTCCAATGAGTTGCCGAAACCAAAGAAGGGGAAAGTTCTCATGTCAACAATGAATAGACAGATACTACTCGCCGCAAGGCCCGTTGGATTTCCGAAGGAGTCTGACTTCAACCTGGTCGAATCTCCGGTTCCGACTCCAGGAGAGGGCCAGATTCTTGTCCGCTCGATTTACCTGTCCGTCGATCCTTACATGCGTGGCCGAATGAACGACGTCAAGTCATACGCCGCTCCCGTGCCGATCGGCGGAGTGATGGGGGGCGGCGCTGTCGCAAAAGTCGTCCAGTCAAATAACCCGGCATTCAACGAGGGAGACATAGTCGAAGGCATGTTCGGCTGGCAGGACTACGCTGTGTCGGATGGTCAAGGTGTCAGAAAGATCGATCCTGCGCTCGCGCCGATATCGACGGCGCTTGGCGTTCTCGGGATGCCGGGACTGACGGCGTATTTCGGGCTGTTGGAGATCGGCAATCCGCAGCCCGGAGAAACCGTCGTCGTGTCGGGCGCGGCTGGGGCCGTTGGCTCATTGGTCGGTCAGATCGCGAAGATCAAAGGCTGCCGCGTGGTTGGCATCGCCGGCGCGGATGACAAGATCGCATACCTGACTGACGAGCTTGGCTTCGACGGGGCGTTCAATTACAAGACCGCGAGCGACTACTACGAGAAGCTGAAGGAACTGTGTCCGAAGGGAATCGATGTGTACTTTGACAACGTCGGCGGTGAGATCACCGACGCCGTATTCAGGTTGATCAACACAAAGGCGAGGATTTCGATCTGCGGTCAGATCTCGCAATACAACCTCGAGAAGCCGGAGATGGGTCCGCG
>JBGQGO010000022.1:0-20690 GCA_041497455.1 Blastocatellia bacterium
TCGCGGCAGGACTCGCGATGCTATTGGAGATCGTTCAGAAGGCGTTTCCAATCGTGCAAGGACACGCGGGTTGAGTTCCTTTGCGGCCTTCGCGTCTTTGCGGCTTTGCGTAAGATTGTTTCGTCTCATTCATGGCCATATGGGGATTGGGTGAACTCGTTTCCTCGCACTCATATGGCGATTGCGTGAACTTGTTTCTTCTCACTTATGACGATATCCGCTGACAAGCCCTCGCCGATCGCGCTGGTGATATCGGACATCGACGGCACGCTCATCACTTCAAACCACGAAGTGACTGAAGCCACCAAAGCCGCCGCCGCTAAGCTCTACGAGCGCGGCATCGAGCTATCGCTGGCGAGCTCGCGGCCTCCGCGCAGCATCGTGCCGCTCGCCGATGCGCTCAATCTGCGAGGGCCGTTCGCGGCTTTCAACGGCGCGCTGGCCGTCAAACGTGACGGCGAAGTTCTCGCCCGCAGCGTGCTCTCTCCTGAGACCATCGCGGGCGTGAAAGCCATAGCCGGCCAGTTTGGGATAGGCGTGTGGCTTTACGATGAGCTGGACTGGTGGGCGCCGTGGCGCGATGCATTCGTCGATCGTGAAGAGCACACGTCAGGGTTCTCGCCTCGAATCGAAGGCTACGCCGAGCGGATAACCAGAGACGCAAACAAGCTGACCGTCGTTGGAAAGCCGGAGCTTGTCGCTCAAGCCGAGCAGCGAGTGTTGAGTGAGTTGGGCAATCAAGTGTCGGCTTCAAAATCAAAACCTCGCTTCCTCGACGTGACCTCTTCCGGAATCCACAAGGGCACAGTGGTCGTAAGATTGGCTGAGCTTCTCAACATCCCGACCGAAAGAGTCGCGGTGATCGGCGATGGTCCGAACGACGTCGAGATGTTCAAACAAGCCGGGGTGAGCATCGCGATGGGTCAGGGAGTTGACGAAGTGAAAGAAGCGGCGAACTACCTGACGACTTCGAACGACGACGAAGGCTGGGCAAGAGGGATTGAGCAGTACGTCTTGGGTACTTATCAGTCAGGCACGAGTTAGTCGGAATAGTTGTAAGGGGAGCTACTATGTCGAGCGAAGTGAAAGCAAAGCAGGCGCAGTTCGGGATGATCGGACTCGCGGTGATGGGGCGCAACCTCGCCCTCAACGTCGAGGAGCACGGCTTCCCTGTCGCGGTCTGGAACCTCGAGACCGAATGGGTCGACAGCTTCGTCAACGAGAATCCCGGCAAGCAGTTCATCGGAACGAAGTCCGTCGAAGACTTCGTTCGCTCACTCGAACGGCCCCGCCGAATGATGATGATGATCAGAGCCGGTGCGCCCGTCGATTTGACCATCGAGCGAATAAAGCCTCTGCTCGAAGAGGGCGACATACTGATCGACGGCGGCAACTCATACTTCAAAGACACGCAGCGCCGCGAAGAAGCGCTTCGAAAGGACGGGTTGTGTTTCGTCGGCTCTGGCGTGTCGGGCGGCGAGGAAGGCGCACGGCACGGACCCTCGCTTATGCCCGGCGGCGCGAGCGAAGCCTACGAGCACATCCGCCCGATCTTCGAAGCGATCGCAGCGAAGACCGACTCTGGCGCGTGCGTCACTTACGTTGGGCCCGATGGCGCGGGCCATTTCGTCAAGATGGTCCACAACGGGATCGAGTACGGCGATATGCAGTTGATCGCCGAAGCATACGACATCCTTCGCAGAGGACTGCGCCTCGAAGCCGCGGAGCTTGCTGACATCTTCGACGAGTGGAATCGCGGTCCGCTCGAGTCATTCCTGATCGAGATCACCGCGAACATCTTCCGGCGTCGAGATGACGAGACCGGCAAACCGCTTGTTGATCTTGTTCTCGACAAAGCGGAGCAAAAGGGCACGGGCAAATGGACTACCGAAGAGGCGCTTGAACTCGGCGTGCCGATCCCGACCATCGCCGCAGCGATCGATGGGCGCGTGCTCTCGAGCATGAAAGACGAACGCGTCACCGCAAGCAAGAAGATCAGAGGCCCGAGGGCCCAGCGTTCTCGCGGGCCGAAGCAGAAGCTCATTCAAGCAGTCCAAGACGCGTTGTACGCGTCGAAGATTTGTTCGTACGCGCAGGGTTTGAGCCTGATTCACAGAGGGTCGGAAGAAAACAAGTGGGGCGTCAACCTGAGCGAGATGGCGCGCATATGGAAGGGTGGATGTATAATTCGCGCTCGCTTTCTGAATTCGATCATGAACGCGTACAATCGTCGTCCGGATTTGCCGAACCTGCTGCTGGACGAGGAATTCAATCGCTGGATTCAGTCGGCGCAGGCGAACTGGCGGCTGGCGGTGAAGACAGCTCAAGGGATGGGAATTCCAGTGCCGGCGATGAGCGCGAGCCTTTCGTACTTCGACAGCTACCGCTCGGCGCGGTTGCCGCAGAATTTGACGCAAGCGCAGCGCGATTACTTCGGCTCGCATACTTACGAGCGAGTTGATCACCCTGAGCGAGGTCACGCGCATACGGATTGGGGCAGCTATGAGAAGGCAGGCAAGGAGGACCAATGACAGCGCAACAAATTCCCGCACAGACAACGGCCGATCAAACTCAACCATCCGACGCGCGCATCCTGGCGATTGACGTCGGAGGGACGGGGCTCAAGGCGGCGATTCTGAACAGCGAAGGCGAAATGCTGACTGAGCGGCTTCGCGTCGAGACTCCGCATCCTTGCAAACCAGACGATCTGGTGGACGCGCTCGTCAAACTCGTCGAACCGCTTACTGGCTTCACTTGCGTGTCGGTGGGTTTTCCCGGCGTCGTGCGCCACGGCAAGATAATCACAGCGCCAAATCTCGGCACGGAAGAGCTCGGAGGCTTCGATCTCGCCGCGACGCTTCAGGAACATCTGGGGAAGCCGGTGCGTGTGGTCAACGACGCCGACATGCAAGGCTTCGGCGCGATCGAAGGCAAAGGCCTCGAGATGGTCATCACGCTTGGCACCGGATTCGGCTCGGCGCTGTTTGTGGACGGCCAGCTCGCGCCTCATCTCGAGATCGCTCATCTGCCGTTTCGCAAAGACAAGACGTATGACCAGCAGATCGGCGATAAGGCGCGCAAGAAAGTTGGCAAGAAGGAATGGAACCGCCGCGTCAAGCGCGCGATCGAGACGCTACGCGTTCTGACCCATTTCGATAAGCTGTACATCGGCGGCGGCAACGCTGACAGAATCAACTTCGAGCTCGACCCTGACGTAAAGATCATCTCGAACGAATGTGGAGTAAGAGGCGGCGCGTGGCTTTGGAGAGAAAGGTAATGAATTGAAAATCGCAAATCACAAATCACAAATCGCAAATCACAAATTTGAGATTTGCGATTTGCGATTTTAGATTTCCAATTTTCAATTCCCGATTTCGTCATCCTATGTCTACCAGAATGCTTCAAAGGTCCAATGCCCAGGTTCGCGTCTATCGCGACCCTGAAGAACTCGCGCTCAAGGCGGCCCGGCTATTCGCGCGGTTGGCCGATCAGTACGTCATCGGCTGCGGAAGGTTTACCGTCGCGCTGTCGGGCGGCTCGAGTCCCAAAGCGATGTTCTCGGTGCTGGCGGCCGAACCGTTCCTCGATACTGTGCCGTGGTCTTCGATTTATTTTTTCTGGGGAGATGAACGATGCGTCCCTCCCGATCACCCGGACAGCAACTATCGAATGACCAGCGAAGCGCTGCTTTCAAAGGTCCCCGCGCCGCCGGAGAACATCTTTCGAATACCAGCCGAACTGCCAGACCCGGAACAAGCCGCGCAGGAATATACAGCGACGCTCACGCGGTTTTTCCTGGCGGGACCCGGAGCGAATCGGACTGGAACCGCGCCGCTTTCAAACGTGCCGCGGTTTGATCTGGTGTTTTTGGGAATGGGCCCCGATGGGCACACGGCTTCGCTGTTTCCGCACACGACCGCGCTTCAAGCAGGCGAGCAGATAGCCGTCGCGAATTATGTGGAGAAGTTCAAAGCTCACCGGATCACGCTGACCGCGGCGACGATCAACAACGCTCGCAACGTGACTTTTCTCGCAGCAGGCGAGGACAAGACTGAAACCTTGAGGAACGTGCTCGAAGGAAGTTATCAACCTGACGTTTATCCGAGTCAGCTCATTCGTCCGCGCAATGGCACGCTGCTTTGGATGGTGGACGAAGCAGCCGCGCGCTTGCTCACCGATCAGCATCGAGCAGAATGAACTCATTCAAACAACCGCCGCTTTCGGCAAAAGAGAGGAACCAAGAAATGGCCGCAGAAACAAAACCCGAACTTGCAAAGATTGGAATGATCGGACTCGCAGTGATGGGCGAGAACCTTGCGCTCAACATCGCGCGCAACGGATTCCCCATCGCCGTCTACAACCGCGACGCCGCAAAGGTCGACAAGTTCTTACATCGCGCTGAAGGCAAACAGGTCATCGGCTCTTACTCGATCGAAGAGTTCGTGAACTCGCTCGAGAAACCGCGCAAGATAATATTGCTCGTCAAAGCCGGCGGGCCTGTTGATGACGTTCTCGCTCAACTGAAGCCGCTGCTTGACGCCGGAGACATCGTCATCGATGGCGGCAACTCGTTCTACGAGAACACCCGCCGCCGCGAGAAAGAAATGAAAGCCGCCGGCTTCAACTTCATCGGCTCAGGCGTGTCCGGCGGCGAGTCCGGCGCGTTGTGGGGACCGTCGCTTATGCCCGGCGGCGACCTGGCCGCTTACGAGCAGATTCGTCCGATCTGGGAAGCGATAGCCGCGAAGGTCGATGACGGACCGTGCGTCACCTACGTCGGGCCGGACGGCGCGGGGCACTTCGTGAAGATGGTCCACAACGGTATCGAGTACGGCGACATGCAGTTGATCGCCGAAGCATACGACATTCTGCGCAACGCGCTCGGATTGAAGGCGCCGGAACTCGCGGACACATTCGCGAAGTGGAATGAGGGCGACCTGAACTCGTTCCTCATCGAGATCACCGCCAAGATATTCACGGTCGCCGATCCCGCGGGCGACGGCGCGCTGGTCGATAAAATTGTCGACGTGGCTGGTCAAAAAGGCACGGGCAAATGGACCGCCGAGACCGCGCTCGCGCTCGGCATCGCGATTCCAACGATGCAAGCTGCGCTTGATGCGCGAGTCCTCTCGGGGCGAAAAGCCGAACGCGTCGAGGCGAGCAAGCAACTGCCCGGACCGGCGGCGCAATACACCGGCGGCAAACAGGAGCTGATCGATGCTGTTCACGACGCGTTGTATGCGAGCAAGATCTGCTCTTACGCGCAGGGGATGAACGTCATTCGCCGCGGGTCTGAAGAGTACAACTGGAACATCAACCTCGGTGAGATGAGCCGCATATGGAAAGGCGGCTGCATCATTCGCGCGCAGTTCCTGGACAAGATCAAGCAAGCTTATCAACGGCGGCCCGATCTTCCGAACTTGCTGATCGATCCCGATTTCAAAGCGTGGGTTTTGGAGGCTCAGCCTCGGTGGCGGCAGGCCGTGACAACCGCGCAGTCGCTTGGCATTCCGGCGGCGGCGATGTCCGCGAGCCTCGCGTACTTCGATACATATCGCGCGGCGAATCTGCCGCTGAATCTAACGCAAGCTCAGCGTGACTTCTTCGGCTCGCACACGTATCAGCGAGTCGATAGTCCCGATGGTCCTGCCATTCACACCGAATGGGAAGATTCGGCGAAGAAGTAACTGCTTCGCGTCTTTGCGGTTTCCTTTGCGGCTTTGCGCGACATCCTTCTTGTGGATCAGAGAATCGTTTCGCGCAAAGCCGCAAAGGAAACCGCAAAGACGCGAAGACGAAAGGTACGCCAAGAGGGAACCTAAATGTCCAGCACAATCGATAATCCTTTAAGAGAAGGCGTGAGGCTCGAACGCACTGCCGATCCCTGCACGGTGATCATCTTCGGCGCTTCGGGCGATCTGACCAAGAGAAAGCTCGTGCCCGCGCTCTATCGCCTGACGCAAGAACGTCTGCTGCCCGCCGAGTTCGCCATCATCGGCTTCGCGCGCTCAGCCATGAGTCACGACGACTTTCGCGCAAAGATGAAAGACGCGATCGTAACTTACTCGGAAGCGAAACGCGTCGACGAAGCGGTTTGGGACAGCTTCGCGAAAGGCATCTTCTATGTTTCGGGCGATGTCAACAACGCCGACGCTTATCGCCAGATGAGGGAGCTGCTCGATCAGATCGATAACGACCGCGGCACCCAAGGAAATCGAGTCTTCTACCTTTCGACTTCCCCTTCTCTTTACGCGGAGGCCATTCAACAACTCGGCGCCGCCAGGCTCGCCAAACCAGAAGGCAAAGGATGGACGCGGATCATCATAGAGAAGCCTTTCGGTCACGATCTGGCTAGCGCTAAAGAACTCAACGCCGAGGCCGCCAAGGTCTTCGACGAAGAGCAGGTCTATCGCATCGATCACTATCTCGGCAAAGAGACTGTTCAGAACCTGATGGTGTTCCGGTTCGCCAACGGCATCTTCGAGCCGATCTGGAACCGCCGGTACATCGACCACGTGCAAATCACAAACGCCGAGGCTATCGGAGTCGAGGGGCGGGGCGGCTACTACGACACCGCCGGCGTGCTGCGCGACATGATCCAGAACCACGTCTTTCAGGTCTTGTCGCTCGTCGCGATGGAACCTCCAATCAGTCTCGGCGCCAACGCCGTGCGTGATGAAAAGATCAAAGCGATGCAAGCCGTTCATCCCATTTCTCCTGATAAGGTGAATGAGTTCGTCGTGCGCGGCCAGTACACCGCAGGCGCGGTGGCGGGCAAGCATGTGCCTGGCTACCGGGAAGAAAAAGACGTCGCGCCGAACTCGCAGACCGACACCTTCGCCGCGTTGAAACTCTACTTCGACAACTGGCGCTGGGCCGATGTGCCGTTCTATCTGCGCTCGGGCAAACGCATGCCGAAGCGCGTCACGGAGATCGCTATTCACTTTCGCAAGGCCCCGCTTCAATTGTTCAAGAGCGCCCAGCAAGAGATGGAGCCCAACGTGCTCGTGATACGCGTTCAACCAGACGAAGGAATCACGCTCAGGATTGGAGCAAAAGTTCCCGGCCAGGTGACGCGCATTCGATGGGTGAACATGGACTTCCGGTACGGCGCTTCGTTCGGAGTCGCGTCGCCCGAAGCCTACGAGCGGCTTCTGCTCGATTGCATTCTTGGCGATTCGACTCTGTATGCACGCCGTGACATGACCGAGCGCGGGTGGGAGATAGTCATGCCGATACTGGAGGCGTGGGCGAATTCGAAGGAAGAGATTCCGAAATACGAAGCCGGCACGTGGGGACCAAAGGCGGCAGATGAGCTGATGGAAAGAGACGGGAGAGAATGGCGCCGCCCGTGAGGAGCGGAAGATTTGATATTTGTGATTTGATATTTGATATTTGATATTTGATATTTGCGATTTGCGATTTGCGATTTGATGTTGGGGCGCCGCCAAAGTTCAGATCTTAGAATATCTCAAAACCGCAGGTCTCAAATCGCAAATATCAAATCGCAAATAAAAAATACTAAATAGAGCCGTTTTAAAGAGGAATCATGAGCACTTCAAACGAACAGCTTCCGGGGGCAAAGGCGCCTACCATCAACGTCGATGCGATCGAGCGCCAGTTGACTGCCCTGTGGCAGCAAGCGTCGCAAGACGAAGAACACGGCGGCGTCACTCGGGCCTCAATGTTCAACTTGTTGGTCTATGTTCCCAGCCGTGCGGAAGCCAGCAAGCTCGATGAGATGCTGACTGACATTACCGCAGCGCGGCCGTGCCGGGCTATCTTGATCGTAGCGGACGCCGACGCTGCCGAGGAGACGCTCACTGCAGAGGTCACGTCCCGCTGCACGTTGCCCAGCGCTTCTTCCAAGCAGGTCTGCTGCGAGCAAGTGACCATCACTGCGGGCGGGGCTCAAGCCGATGAAGTGCCCAGCGCTGTCGCGCCGCTGTTGCTCTCGGATCTCCCTGTTTACCTCTGGTGGCACGCCGTGCCGCGACTCGCAGACAAGGTGATGTTCAGGCGGCTGGTGGACCTTTCGGATCGAGTGGTTATCGATTCGGCCCAGTTTCGCGACCCGGAAGCGGACCTTGCGAGCATGGCCGCGGTGCTGACTGAGACACCGCGCTGGACGGCGCTCAGCGACTTGAACTGGGCGCGGCTGACGGCGTGGCGCGCGCTGCTCGCCGGGTTCTACGACATCGCCGGCTATCGGCCACTGCTGAATCAACTCAAACAAGTCACGATCAGGTACGCGCCGCCGGCGACGGATTCGTCCTTAATTCCAACTCGGGCGCTTCTCCTTGCAGGCTGGCTCGCAAGCCGGCTCCGCTGGAGCGTGCAACCAGGCAGCGCGCAGCGAACAGCAGAATCGGCGAGCCTCGAGGTCTCGGTTGATGGCCGCAGTTTCGGGTTGGAGTTCGCGCACACACGCCGTGAGATCGAGCCGGGGCATCTGGCGCTGGTTACGCTTGAGAGCGATGCTGATCAGTCGGTCTTGTTCACGGTCAGGAGAAGCGCGGACGGCCAGCGCATCGAGACATCAGTGGCGCGAGACGAAGAGAAAAGCTCTCAGCGGGTGCTTGGCTACGAAGGGTTGAGCGAGACCGAGTTGATAGGAAAAGAGCTTGAGATACTGGGTCACGATCGCGTGTACGAGCAAGCAGTGCTAGCGGCGGGAGAGATGATCAAGGCTATGGGTGGTCAGTAGTCAGTGACCACCGACTACTGACTACTGACTCTATGATTCTTGCCGGTGATATTGGTGGCACTAAGACCAGCCTTGGTTTGTTCGATGTAGCCGACTGCGCTTTGACGCCGCACAACCAACAGAGCTTTCCCAGCAACCGCTTCTCTGGGCTCGAATCAATCGTCGACGAGTTCATGATCGGGGCCGGCCGGCCTTCGGTAGCCGCCGCTTGTTTCGGCGTCCCCGGGCCGGTTGTCGAAGGCCGCTCGGTCACCACCAATTTGCCATGGGTAGTCGAGTCCGTTGGTCTAGCCTCGCGCCTCAAACTTGATTCCGTGGCGCTAATCAACGACCTCGAAGCGACGGCTCACGGGATCGCAGAACTCAAGCCCGAAGAGTTCGCCACGCTTAATGAAGGAACTCCGGAAACTGGCAACGCAGCTCTGATCGCGGCGGGCACTGGATTGGGCAGCGCTAGTCTCTTCTGGGACGGCGAAAGACACGTGCCCTCCGCTTCGGAGGGGGGTCACATGGACTTCGCGCCACGCGATCAGATCGAGATTCGCTTGTTGGCGTATCTGATGGACAAACACGGGCACGTCAGTGTCGAACGGGTCCTCTCTGGGCCGGGGCTCTTCAACATCTATGATTTTCTTCGCAGCACGGGCTACGCCAAAGAGTCGCCGAGCGTCGCCGAACGCTTCAAGCAGAACGATCCAAGCAGCGTTGTTGCAAACGCCGCGCTGGCCTGCGAATGCGGAATGTGCGAGAAGGCTTTAAACATGTTCGCCAGTATCTACGGCGCGGCCGCCGGTAACGTCGCGCTGCTGCTGAAGGCCACGGCAGGCGTGTACGTCGGCGGAGGAATCGCGCCGAAGATCATCGAGAAGCTCAAGGATGGAACTTTCATGAAAGCGTTCACCGCCAAGGGAAGACTCTCCTCATTGCTTGAAGCGATTCCAGTGCGGGTAATCTTGAACGACAAGACGGCGCTGGTGGGAGCGGCCCGCGTCGCCGCGAGACAAGCCGCGCTCAGGCATACCATCTAACAAATGAAACGAATTACTGTTCCACTCACGATCAGCGTAGTGCTCCTGCTCGTCTATGGCGCACTACAACTGTTCGAGCCGGGGCTGATTAGGCCCTCTGTGGGTCCGTACGTTCGCGCGGCATTGCTCATTGGCCTGAGCGTTGGCCTGGTGCGCGCGATCAGCTTCTTGATCTTCGATGTTATCTTTCAAAAGCGCAAAGGGCGTGAGGCCCCGGCGTTGCTGCGAGTGTTGCTATCAATAATCCTCTATTCGATCTTCTTCGTGTTGATCTACAGACTTGTGTTAGAAGAGAAGGGCGGCGGACTCGAGCTGCTCGCTACGTCGACCGTAGTTTCAGTCATCATCGGTCTCGCGCTACAGGACACGCTCGGCAACTTCTTCGCGGGACTGTCTATCCATATCGAGCAGCCGTTTCACATCCTCGACGCGATTAGAATCGGTGATATGATCGGGCGAGTCGAGTCAGTCACCTGGCGCACGACTACGATTCGCACCAACAACAACACGACCGTTATCTTTCCCAACAGCAGAGTCGCGCGGGACCCGCTGGAGGTATACCGCTTCAACAATCTGAATCGGCGAGTGCTGCACGTCCCGGCCCCTTACCGGATCGCGCCGCAAAGAGTGATCGCTCTGATAAGGGAGACGGTGGCATCGATCCCTAACGTAGCCAATGAGAAGACGCCTATCGTGCGGATAGGCGATTTCGCCGATTCCAGCATCATCTATGAGGTCCTTTACTGGACCAAAGATTACATGTGGGTCCCCGATATCGACGCGCAGATCAGGCAGCACGTGTGGTACATCTATCGCCGCCACGATGTCGACATCCCCTTCCCCGTGCGCCACGTACTGCTCGAGCAGCAAGAACCACCGGTCAGCCATCAAGAGGCCGATTACGCCAAGGTCGTCGAATCGGTCGAGATATTCGCGCCGCTCTCCGCGCAAGAGAAAGAAGCTGTGGGGCAGGCCGCCATCAAAGCCGTTTACGCGCCGGGCGAGTTGATACTGCGGCGCGGCGATCCGGGCGACTCGATGTTCGTGATCTACCGGGGCAATGTCGAGGTGCGGCTGCCCAGCCGGGACGGCAACACGCAACAAGTGGCAGAGCTCAAGCCCGGGAACTTCTTTGGAGAGATGGCTCTGTTAACTGGGGAACCGCGCAACGCGGACGTGATTACCGTCGGCGAAGTAGAAACGCTGGAAATAAGAAAAGGCGTTCTTCAGCAACTCCTCGACAACAATGCGACGCTGGCCGAAGCACTCAGCCGCACGATAGCCGAGCGTCAGGTGCGGCTTGATGAATACGCCCGGGCGATGCCGGAGGAAGAAAGACGGGTCAAGGCTCAGACGATTCTGCGGCGCATTCAGCGCTTTTTCGGCCTCAGCTAAGCGGCCGACCCGCTCGCTTCCTGCCAAAGCACTTCATAGATTTCGACGGCCACCTGCTTACCCTTGACCATTATCCGATCGCACGGTCTGACCGGGAACCGGCTGCCAATGGCATCGAGCGTTAAGCGGCTGATGATGATCTGTCCAGGCTCAGCTCGCTTTTCGAGCCTCGCTGCGAGGTTCACCGCATCGCCGATCGCCGTGTAGTCGGTGCGCTCTCGCGAGCCGATGTAGCCGACCGTGACCGTGCCGGTGTTGATGCCGATCCCGATCGCGATCTCCGACAGCCCCAGCGTTTTCAGGTCTTCGTTGAGCGCCGCCATCCCGCGCTGCATGGCGATGGCCGCCGATACCGCGTTCGACGCTGCATCGTCGCTTGGATACGGAACTCCGAACAACGCCATCATCCCGTCTCCCATGAACTTGTCCAACAAGCCGTGATGATCAAACACGATGGGGGTCATATCGGCGAAATACTCATTGAGAATTTGCACGACGACTTCGGGATTCAACTGCTCGGACATCGACGTGAAGCCGCGGATGTCCGAGAACAACACGGTGACGCAGCAGTTGGCGCCGCCCAGCATAACCGTATCCGGATTGGCGAGAATCTCATCCACAACGTGGGCCGGCATGAAGCGGCGATACTTCGCGCGCGCCAGCTCTTCCTTTACGAGCCGCTTGTGAGTGAGCGCGTTATCCACGGCGATTGAGGTTTCCGCAGCGACCGCGTTCAGCAAATCAAGATCGTCTTCCCGCAGCAGCTTCAGTCTCTCGCGGCAATCGACGTAGATCACGCCGAGCACGCCGTCCTTGCCAAGCAGCGGCGCGCACATGACCGAAGAGATGTTCTGGATCACAATCGACTGCGCAGCCGAGAACCGTTCGTCCGATTGCGTGTCGAACGAGAGCAGCGACATGCGCTCGGTCATCACGCGATCGACCACCGTTTTGCTGATGGTGATCTGCCCGCGCGCCTGTGAGCCGTCCGGGTTGCGGAACTCGGCAGCAACGGTTGCGAGCTCACCCGCGCCTCCATCCTTCAACAGGACCAGAAAGCGATCGGCCGGAGTCAAACGAAAAACCATCTCGCTGACTTTCTTGAATATGTCCTCCTGAGAGAAGTCCGAACCGAGCATCTGGTTCAGTTCGTAGATGCGCGCCAGCGTCTCCGCTTTCTTCCTCAGCACCTCGACGTACTCCAGGAGCGATTTCGAGCCTGCGTCGGCCGACGATACAACGGCACTATCCATCTTCGGGATGACCGCGCCTAGTTCTGAGGGCGCGCGCAAAAGCACGGTGTTGCCGATCTTCTTCTCGTCATACTTGATGGATACCGCAGCAGTCGCTTGATGATTGAATTCGAAAGTGTACTTGCCGATTAGGAACAAGTCGCCGTCTTTGAGCGGATGCTCCTTGATGCGATGGCCGTTGATGAAGGTCCCGTTGGCGCTGCCCGGGTCGACGAGCGTGAGATTCTGGCCGGTTCGTTTGATCAGCGCGTGTTGTCTCGACACCTGCGCGTCCTCGAGCACGATATCGTTCTGGTCGACAGCGCGGCCGATGCGCGTTTCGTCGCGGGTCAACTCGAACTCGTACGAACGGGCCGTTTCGGAATTAGTTATGATGAGCTTTGCAGACATACTTCTATATTTGGAGGTACTCCTTACCACTCATATACCCGGTCGATCTCCCCGATTGAAACTGGCTGGCCCGTGAGCGCGGCAATCTGCTTTATCACCTCGTCGCGGTTCGTTGGCTTTATGTGCACCGCATACACTTCGACTTCGCGGTCCAGCTTCTTCAGTTCATCCGCGAGCAACTCCGGTGTCAGATGCCTTGAAACCTCGGCCAGCTCGCCCATTTCATTAGGAAACGACACATCGACAAATACTGCTTTGAGATGTTCGATCTTTCTGGCGGCTTTCCAGATCTCATCAGTGGTATAGGTGTCCGACGTGAAGACTACGGCGGCGGATTCGTTCTGCACCAGCAAACCGAACGTGGGAACGAGGTGGTTGACCGGAATCGGCGTCACGTCGATGCCCGCGATGTTTAGTTTCTGTCTCGCCCGCAGTTCGCGAAATTCGACGGTTGGTCCGCTGCCATTGCTCAGTTGAATCTTTTCGAAGTCCGGCCACACGTCGTCATTGAATACGTGTTTCCTGAGCGCGGATATTACTTCAACGCTGCCGTAGATGATGATTGGATCGTTGAGCACGTTGAACGCTTCGGCCACATATATCGGCAGCGAAGCGGTGTGGTCGGCGTGAGAGTGGGTGACGATGATGTGACGCACGCTTCCGATTTCGCCGGGGCCAAGCGCGAAGCCGATGCTGCCACCGTCAATCGCCACGCGATCGTCGATGAGGAAGGAGGTCAGACATTGTAGTTGCGACTCGCGCCCGGCGCTGCTCGGCAGAAGTCTGATTCTCACCGCGTTGCCTCCGTCGTTCAGGACTCTTGACCTCGGATACTATACCACCGAGCTCATTTGGGCAGTAGAATTCCGGTCTGTGAAATCTACTTTCCATTTTCCATTTTCCATTTGTCATTTCAGTTCGGCTCGAAGCGTCAAGAAACCAGAAATCGAAATGACAAATGGAAAATGGGAAATGGAAAATGGAAAATCAGGTCTGCTCATCCTACTTTGATTCCCAACCCCTCTAAAAACTTCGTTGGTTTCTCGCCGCCGATCAGCGCAAACACGAAGTCGTTCGCAAGCCGAGCTTTCTCTTCCTTGCTTCGGACGTCCATAAGCACGACTTCGTTTAGGGTAATCTCTTTGATCTCGGTTCTGAAGAAGACCTTGATCTTCCCCGCGTCGATGCAATCGTACACGTTCATCTTGTTGCCGAGCTTCAGATCGCCTTTGAAATCGCTGCGGACGACTAACGTCACGTCGTTGTTGCGCGTGAAAGTGATTCGCTCGCCGTCGCGTTTGAGTCCCGCCAGATCGACCGCCGCTTCGATAGACGAATTCCCTGCCCCGACTATTATGCATTTCTTGTTTACGTAGTCATCGGGGTCGGAGAGCTTGAACTGAACCTTGCCGGTTTCATAAGCCGGCTGCACCTTAGCCGGATACGGCGTGCCGCACACGACGCAGAACTGCTGCGCGCCTTTTCGAGCCGACCCGCAGCCCGGGCAGTATTTCGGCACAACGGGCGGCGGGGTCATCATCACCTTGAGGGCCTCGCCCGGCACCTTGAGCGTCATCGGGGTGCCGCGATTGCCGATCGCGATGATGATTTTTCGCGCTGTGTAGCTCGCTTTCTCTTTCGCTTTTCCTTTCTCCGTGATAACCGTGAAGACCCCGCCCTCCTGCTTAATGTCTTTGCAGCTTTCCTCTTCGTTGACCACGACGCCGTTCGAGGTCATCGCATCGAGCCAACCCTTCAGCATGTTCTCTTTCGAGTCGCCGGGGCCCGGAAGCGGAATACCGCCTTTGGTCTCAACCGTATCGGGCTTGAAGAAGACGTACTTGCCGGCGGGATAGACTTGTTGAATCGTAGCTACTATCTTGTCCTGCTCGATGGCGACATACTTCAAGTCTCGCTGCTTGGCGATCACCGCAGCCGATAAACCAGCCGGCCCAATGCCAACGACCGCGACATCGAATTCGGCTTTGGGGTTCGGGCCTTCCTTCTTGAGGTCGTCGACGATGCAATCGATGACCGTGGCGCCCTCGTTGATCGCGTTCTTGATAAGAGGAACGCCGGACACATCTCCGATCAGGTAGATGCCGTCGACGTTGGTCTTGAATCGCTGATCCCGCTTGGGAACTTTTCTCTCAGGAATCTTCTTCTTGGTGTTAATGACGACACACGATTTCGGGTTAGTCGGGCACTCGACCTGGCAACTCGTGTCTTCCATGCACTGATCGGAGTTGATGGGCGTCGAGACCCCGTTGACTATCGCAAGCACGTCGTGGGGGCACGCTTCAACGCAGGCGTGACAGCCTATGCAGGTTTGCTGGTTGATGACCGGATGCGGATAGGGCGCCTCCTCCGCTTTCAGCTTTTCAAGATCAAGCACACTCGTGAGCGCTTTGGCTACCTCAGCCTCGTTTGGCGCGGCTTCCACTTTCACGTTCTGCAAAAAGTACTTGCGACGCGCGGTCCCAACTGCCATCACCGCGAGTCCCGCAATCGGCACGATCCCGACCAGTCCGACCCAACCGTACCACGGCAACGCGCCGAAAGATGAAAGCACGCTCGCGCTGAGAGTGTCTTTGTCCTGGCGGATCTTATCCGCGCCGCCAACACCCGAAAACAGGTTTTCGCTGGCAGTCGCCAGCCGGTTGTCGATTTCATCTTTCCCGCTGTCAATTTTCGCAAAGTAGTCTTTGATGCGTCGCTCGTCCTTTCCCTCGGCGACGAGCTTCAGCATATCTTCGCTGCGTCCGTGCTGACGATGGCACGTGTAGCAATTCGCCTGCACGCGCTGCGTGCCTGTCGCGCCGACTACGAGGTCGTGGCACTTGGCGCATTCAGCTCTCGGCGACTCGCGGAAGCTCGCCTCTCCACGGACTCCCGCCGTGTGGCAGTCTTTACAACTCATTCGGTTGTTCATTCGGCCGAGCTGATGAATCGAGTGGAACTGACGATTTGAATCCCAGGTAGGCCCGGCCCAGGTATCGGGAAGCCCTCTCACCTTCAGTTGATCGGCATCCAGCATCTTCGCCCATTTGCCGTTGACTACCGGATAGCCCACGGAGCCGCCGTGTGCGACCGGCAAAATCTGTCCTGCCTTGTCGCCAGTCTTGATCGTGTATCTCCCGTTATGGCAGTTCGAGCAAAGCTGGTTGCCCTTGAGCCCAAGCTCGGAGCTTGCGCCCTGGTGCTCGACGTGGCAGCCCGTGCAGCCGATGTTTTCGCGAGCGTGCTTGTCAAAAACTACGGGTGCGAAGGCTTGGGTCGTTTGCGTCGCTGGAGTCGTGTGACAGGTGACGCACTTGTCCTGCATGCCTTCGGTTATGCCGTGGCAATTCGAGCAGGAGTTTTGATTTGGCTTGAGGGCAATCCCGCGGGCGGACATCTGCGATGAGGTATGAGCCGTCGAAACCTGGCCCGGCGAATACGCGCGCTCGTAGATGATCACTGCGGCGATCGCGACCGGCACGACTACGGCAGCGCCCCAATAGAAGTACGACTTGCGCCAGATTCGCCTCAAGTCGAGCGAGGGACGCCAGTTGAATTGCGCTTTGCCGACTTTCTTGTTGGTTCTCGGATGAAGCAGCGTTTGGGGCGCGATCTTTCCCGCCTCTCGCTTTCGCTTATCCCAGAACACATTCAGCGCTTGTTCATCAAGTGCGGCCGGCGCGACGGCAGAGAATATGCCCGTCCCCATCTGAAATCTCTTCGTCCCGCCGGGCGCAACTGCCTGCTTCTTTATGCCGGCGGGAACCTGGACCATCACCGTCTTGCCGAGGTCCTCTTCAAAAAGCATGCGGGTCGCGCCGCCTTCGATCGGATGGATCTCGGTGTCCAACTGGACGACCAGCGACAGCGCGCCTTGAGCATAATTAGCCAGCAGCGAGTACGGGCCTATCTGAACCAAATCGCCATCGAGGAGCGGGGTCTTGTCCACGAGCCAGCCGTTGAGCACCGTGCCGTTTGACTCGGACAGGTTGAAGATCCAGTACTCGCCGTTGACTTCCCTTATCCCGGCGTGGGTGCGAGAGACCGCGCGGTTATTGAGGACCAGATCATTACCCGTGAGCCGGCCTATGGTCAGACCTTCGCTCTCGAGGACGATGTCGTCAACCGACTTGTCTCTTCGCTTGATGATGAAACGACTCTTCGTAGCCATTGATTCGTACCGTGGTTTCAGCGCCAGGAATAGACCGCGGATGACGCGGATTGGACGGATTTTCGCGGATCAGATCCGTACTGATCCGTCTAATCCGCGTCATCCGTGGTCTATTCCGAACATTCTCAATCTACCGCGAGGCGTAGTAAACAACTTGTATGATGTGAACGATCATCAGCGCCAGCATCAACGCCGTACTTGCCACGTGCGGCGGCAGCCATAGTTTCAACGAACGATGCAAATAGACCAGCGCGTCGATTCGACGCAGCGTCGCAGCAGCTTCGATGGCTCGATCCAGCTTGCGCCGGTCCTTCTCATTGGCGAGCGTTGCTCGTTCCTGGCTGAATCCCGCCTTTGCCGATTCGACCATCTGGTCCAAATCCTCTCGTCTCAGGAACTGCCGGAGCAGATAACCGAACGAGACAAAACGCGGCACAACCTTGTCCTTGATGATGCTTTGAAGCGGCCCCGCCGCCTGCCCGCCGATTTCAGCAATCTCTTTTTGCAACTCCTCGCGCCGGTCTCTCAAGTCATCAAGCAGCAGCGGCGAGCCTTCAATCTTCGTGAGCTTTCGCGGCGCGAAAAAGTAAATGAAAATCCCAAGTATCCCGGTGAATATCACCAGATCGTAGGAGACCATCAGCGCAGTCGTGAGCGCGCCTCCGGAATGAGCGCCGCCATGAAGCAGGATCAACATTCCCGCGATGATCCCTACATATGCGTGCGCAAGCATCCAGTAACGCAGCGGCCCCGCGCGCTTTGTGTAGATTTGCCGCCTCATCGGATAGGTCATCACCGCCGCGATTCCAACGAGGCCAACTATGCCGGTGATCCAGCGCATGTTCAGAAAGCTCACGATGCGCTCGCCCAGTCCGTATCGCTGAAGCCCAAAGATCGTCGCCCCCGTCGCAATCACTGTGAGCAATATGCCCAACGCATGAATAAAGCGCTTCGGCCCGTCTGACTTGTGAATATTGCGGCCGTAAGCGTGCGTCTTATCAACCAGCAGCAAGCCTTCGATCTGGCCTATCTCTGTGAAATACTCTCGCGGCTTGACGCGAGCGAGCGCCCCCGTTGGACAGTTCTCCTCGCAACTGTACGCACGCGTCTTGGCGCCCGGAGGATTCATCGTCGCGCGGTCACTGCACAGGTTGCACTTGATCGCGACGAGGTCTTCGGCCGCATCAGCCGGCGCCGGAATCGGATCGGGTTTGATCCTCAAGAACTCCTGAAGCTTCGATTTGAAACCGCCGTTGGTTTTTGCAGCCTCTTTGGGCCTGCGCGGCACCATAGAGATGGCGTTGTACGGGCACTGCGTCGCGCAATCGCCGCACCCAATGCAGGTCTTGGGATCAATATCCACTTGCCCCAAATCGAATCGGCCAATCGCGCCCGTCGGGCAACCGGTCAAGCATTCAGGATCCGCGCAGTGCATACACACTTCTGGCGAGAGAGCGCTTTGAACGGCGCTCGCGCGAGGAGCTTCGAGGCGCGTGACGTGAACGCCGCGGCGCATGAGTCGAGACTGGCCGTGGATCTTGTGACACGCGAGCGAGCAGTTGCCGCAGCGCACGCAGAGGTCCATGTCCATCACGAGCAGGTTCGTTCCGTCTACCAGGCCGGTGTCGATGAGCCTCTCTTGGGCAGCGAGCATGCCGTCGTGAACTGCAGGCTTGTAGTTAACGAAGGCGCCCAGCGGCGGAGGCGCATGCCGTGCAATCAGCTTGAGCACCGCGGCTTGCAGCGCATTGTTCTGGCGCAGTTTTGAAACGGATATTTCGAGAACTTCGGTGCGGCCCATCAACGTCACGGCGTAGGGCCAGGTTGCATCCCTGGCGACGCCCTCGATGCCAAAGCAGAAGCCGTGACCTATGAAGTCTTCAATCTCTTTGCCCCCCGTGCTGGACGATGACTGAGTTCGGCGCACCCATCCTTCTTTGATAATGTAAATGCGATTGATCGGTTCCTTCTCGCGGAAGAGCACGTGGTTCTTTGCAAACACTCGGAACAAGGAATAATTCCTGAGTTCGCTCACCATCTCCGCGCTCAGCCCGCCCATGAGCTTGAGGCTTTCAAGCGCGGCGTCTCTGCCGTGTTTCCGGTATGTGTTATCGAGATTCTCGCCGAACTTGGGAAGCTTTCGAAGCAGGCGGAGCGCAGGGCGATGAATCTCGAGCACCTGCGCGGGCTTGTCTCGGCTGGCTTTCACCGTAGCATTGCGAGGCACACCCGCTAATACGCTCATCTCTCCGAACTGAGCGCCTGGGGTCAGCTCGGCTACTTTCACATCTTGCTGGTTGGGCGCTTTGACGTAAACTTCCGCGATTCCGTTGACCACGAAGAAGAAGGTGTTGCCGCCCCACTCGCCTGCGGTCATGATGGCCTCTCCTGGATCGTAGGTCAGCAGGCGGAAGTAGGGACCTACCTTCTTGCCACCGTAGTTGCGCCCGTATACCGTGACTTCGAGATCGAGCTCATAGTCATAGTGACCGTCGTGCGCGTCGATAAGAGCAGAGATGGCCGGAAGGGTCTTGATCGCATTAATTACTTCGCGACGGCTTTTTTGTTCTTTCGGCATACGGCTCACCCGGCGTGAAAGAATTTACCTGTACACTCGCTGTAACGCAAAACGTGATTATCAACCGTGCAGGCGGCCGACACGCTGGGCCCTTACAGTGCAACCTAAAAGGAAAACGGGAGGGAACCGCGGTGACACTTCGTGCACACAGACTCTTTTTTCTGAACGTGGCAGCTCCAACAAGCCGAGGTATGACGCTGGCCTCGCCCGGCGCTGATTGTCTGAATATCAGCCAGCACCTGTTTCGGCGCGGTTTCGATCTGGCGGTGGCATTTATCGCAACTTGCCTTCTTCGTATGAGGCCCGTGCTTGAAATTATATAGGCCCAATGCCGACCCCCTACCGCTTGTGAACTTCAAAGCGAGCTTTGTGCCGGCGTGACAGACCCCGCACTCGCCGAACTTCTGATTTGCTTGATGAACATGGCAGCTATAGCACTGCTGATGATTCGGAAAACTCGCCGCGCCGCCCTCGGTAGACTGATGGCAGGTGCTGCACTTCGGAGTCTCAGTCTCGCCAGCCATCTTCTTCGGATCCATGTGCTGTTTGTGCGAGAACCCTTTGACGCCGAACTCACTCGTCTTCGCCGGAAAACTTATTCTTGTCCCTTGAGCGTCAACTGGAGACTTGTGACATACGACGCACATTTGACTCGATGTATTTGTAAAATCCTTTGCGTGACATTCTATGCAAGCCGAGTGGCCGGGGAACACCGGCGTCACGCCGTTGTCCAAACGCTGATGGCAGAAGGCGCAGTCCTTTGTCTTAGTCTGGTGCTCGGCGCGCGTATGATTGAAGGGCGACGTGCGCTCAATCACAACGGATTCCTTCAAGTCGAAGGGTGACGGCGCAGCTTGAGGCGGGGCCTGAGGCGCTTCAGCAGCCTTGTTGGCGGCCGGTTGCTTGGTGCTGCGGCAAGCCAGTGCGCTGATGAGAAGAATCGCCGCCGCTCCTATGATGATAAGTCTTAGGCCCCTCGTCATATCGTCTCTCATCTTGCCGCCCTCTGCGAATTCCCTCATTACTTGAGCTTGTCCAATAGATCCCGCGCCAAAGCATCGGGAAGCCCCAATCGGCCGTTGTGGCACGTGCTACAATTACTCTCGCTGGGCATCAATATGTCTGTAAGCTTCTTGGCCTGGCCTACAGACTTGTGGCACTCGACGCA
>JBGQGO010000023.1:0-20626 GCA_041497455.1 Blastocatellia bacterium
GAAGAGAACGCCCATCCTCATCGTGACTGCTCGGGCCGTGTGGTTGTAGTTCACAACGGGATCATCGAGAACTTCATGCCGCTCAAGCGCAAGCTCCAGGCTGAGGATCATACCTTTGTCACCGAGACCGACACCGAAGTGATCGCGCATCTGATCGAGAAGTATCTCAACGAAGGCGAGCCGACTCTCGAGTCGGGCGTTCGGCGAGCCGTTGCCGATCTACGCGGCATCTATGCGCTGGCGATCATGTCGTCGGACGAACCGGAGAAGATCGTAGCGGTGAGGCAGGGACCACCGCTCGTGATTGGCCTCGGACAGAACGAATACTTTGTCGCCTCCGACGTTCCGCCGCTGCTGTATCACACGCGCGATGTGTTCTTTCTTGGCGACAGTGAAATTGCCGTGCTCACGCGCGAAGGCGTAACCGTCACCGACTTTGAGGGCAACGCCGTTTCTCCCGATGTGCAGCGAATCACCTGGGACCCGATCGCGGCGGAAAAAGGCGGATTCAAGCACTACATGTTGAAGGAGATTTACGAGCAGCCGCGCGCTGTTCGCGACACCATCATCGGCCGGGTTTCGCAGACGACTGGCCACGTCTATCTCGACGAGATGGAAATCAGCGAAGCCGAGTTCCGCCAGTTCACTAACATCAAAGCGATTGCTTGCGGCACCAGCTTGCACGCGGCGATGGCCGGCAAGTACATGCTCGAAGAACTCGCGCGGATTCCAGTCGAGGTCGATTACGCTTCGGAGTTCCGTTATCGCGATCCGATCATCGACGACAAGACTCTGATGATCGCAATCTCACAATCGGGTGAGACTGCCGACACGCTTGCGGCTGTGCGCGAGTCGAGGGAAAAGGGCGCGAAGATTCTTTCGATCTGCAACGTGCGAGGCTCGATGCTCACGCGCGAGTCGCACGGCACTGTGTTGACTCACGCCGGCCCCGAGATCGGTGTGGCTTCGACCAAGGCTTTTACCAGCCAGATGACTGTGCTGTACCTGCTGGCGCTTCACCTCGGACAGCAGCGCGGCGTGCTGAGCGACGAAGAATCGCTCGAGCATGTGCACGCGCTCAATGAGCTGCCGGTAAAAATGGAGACGCTGCTGAGCTGCGATGATCTGGTTGAGAAGCTTGCCCGCGAGTTTCATCGGGCGCAGGATTTTCTTTATCTGGGCCGCGGTATCAACTATCCGATCGCACTCGAAGGCGCGTTGAAGCTCAAGGAGATTTCCTACATTCACGCGGAAGGTTATCCCGCGGGCGAGATGAAACACGGCCCTAATGCTCTGATCGACGAAGACCTGCCTGTGGTGGTGATCTGCACGCGTGATGAAACGAGCGAGGCGTCGAAGCTGCGCTACGAGAAGACGCTTTCAAACATGGTCGAGGTGAAGGCGCGGGATGGCGTCGTGATCGCGGTAGTGACCGAAGGTGACACCGAGCCTCGCGAGATCGCCGATCGGGTGATCGAGATACCCCGCGCGAGCGATCTGATTTCGCCGATCCTTTCGATCATCCCGCTCCAGTTGCTGGCTTATCACATTGGTGTGCGTCGAGGCTGCGACGTCGATCAGCCTCGCAACCTCGCGAAGTCGGTGACCGTGGAGTGAGAATGAGCTTCGAGTGGGATGCTGAGAAGGCTCAGGCCAATGAAACGAACCACGGCGTCACTTTTGACGAGGCCCAGACCATCTTCGACGATCCATTCATCGCCATCGCTCAAGATCCGATTCATTCGAGTTCGGAAGGTCGCTTCCTAGCTGTTGGCGAATCAGTTCGTCGACGAGTGCTTGTTGTTTCTTTTACGGAGCGGACGGATAATATCCGCGTGATAAGCGCGAGGGTGGCAACCGCGCGTGAGAGGAAAATGTATGAGAAAGGTCAATAACGTCGAGCGCGACCCCGATCTGCTTGATGAGTATGATTTCAGCAAACTCAAGCTGGTGCGGGGCAAGTACGTGGGCCGCCCCGTCAATCACAAGTTCACCATAAGGCTCCGTCCGGAAAAGGACGGCCGCTGGTTTGCGGAGATCCCCGCGTTCAGTGTGCGCTTCTTAGGGAGTACGCGGCGGGAAGCTGTTTCGAAGGTTCAAGGTCTGGCCTTCCGTGTGTTGGCTGATCGCCTTGAACAGGGTAAATCGGTATTTGGCCCTTCTAGTATTTCGTTTTCCGTGGTTGAGTAGAGCAGAAGACAGCTTCGACTGGTAGCTATGCTCGGAAGTGCGGGGAATCGCGGTGCCTCGGAGATCTACTCGACAAAAACGAAAACCAGTGCATAGCGTTATCCCGTGCTACGTACGAAGACTTAGCCCTTTATCCGAACGTGGACTGGGAGAAACGTCGAAAGTATCTCGGATCGTTAGGGTAGGTACACATCCCCGCTTGGCATATTCTCCCATCCTGTTTCTTTCCCTGTGCTCTGTTCGGTCATTGCGGCTCCAGCGTGTGCGTGAAAACAGTCCTCGCACTGAAAGTGGTTTTCTGAAAGCCGCCGAGTAGTGCGCCTGCCGCATCCTGGGCAAATTGGATAGTTCTTTTTCGCAATTCTTTTCATAGTGCCATGTTATCACGCTCAATCCAGTCTTGGCAGTTGAGATTTCATACATTCACGCCGAAGGCTATCCCGCGGGTGAGATGAAGCACGGTCTGAACGCTCTGATTGACGAAGAACTGCCGGTGGTGGTTATCTGCACGCGGGATGAAGTGAGTGAGGCTTCGAAGCTGCGCTATGAGAAGACGCTGTCCAACATGGTTGAAGTGAAGGCCCGGGACGGCGTTGTCATCGCGATAGTGACCGGGGGCGACACGGAGCCCGGCGAGATAGCCGATCACGTGATCGAGATACCTCGCGCGAGCGACTTGATCTCGCCGATACTCTCGGTAGTCCCGCTCCAGTTGCTGGCATATCACATCGGTGTGCGAAGGGGCTGTGATGTTGACCAGCCTCGCAATCTGGCGAAGTCAGTGACGGTGGAATGATCAAGGCGTATCGAACGCTACAACAAAGAAACTGATTGTGGCCCTCGCGATATGGGGCCTCACTCGCGGGAAGTCGATCTTTAATCCCAGATCAAATGTCAACGAACTCAAGCCTGACCCCTCCTAAAGCTGTTTGACTTCTGCATACCTCCCATTTCATCTACCGGCTACCTTCACACCCCTTATCGACGGATTAGGGGCTAACCTCCCACCTTGTCCAATCTCCCACTTGCTCTATAATCTTGGTTCGCAGCTGCGCGAGACATTGAGCCTCATGCAGAGGCTGCGGCGTGATCACCCGCGCAACCTCGCGAAGTCGGTGACCGTGGAGTGATCTCATAGCCGGCCGAGACGCCAACACTTGGAGTGCAAGATTTGATGCGTATGCGTACCAGCGTAAGAAACCAGATCAAGAGACTCGCCGAACAGATCGCGAGTGAGTTTCATCCGGACAAGATCATACTGTTCGGATCCCATGCTTATGGCCGCCCCGGGCCTGACTCTGACGTCGATTTGCTCGTGATAATGCGGTTCAGAGGCCGGCCCGTTAGGCAGGCGATCACGATCTTGAACAAGTTGAACGTGCTTACTCCCATCGATTTGCTGGTTCGCACGCCTGAGCAGGTACAGGAGCGCCTGGCGTTGGGAGATCAGTTCATGCGCGAGATACTAGAGCGAGGCAAGGTTGTGTATGAAGCCCATAACTCTTGAATGGGTCAGCAAAGCGGAAGATGATTGGAAAGTTGCTCAGAGAGAGTTTCGCGCCCGCAAGAGTCCAAGTTACGATGCGGCCTGTTTTCACTCTCAACAGTGCGCCGAAAAATATCTCAAGGCCAGACTCGAAGAAGCGGGTCTTGCGTTTGCGAAGAGCCACAATCTTGTTGCTTTACTTGCGTTGGTGCTTCAGGTCGAGCCGCTGTGGGCGACGCTTCATCATCGTCTAAACGCGCTGACCTCGTTCGCTGTTGCCTATCGATATCCCGGAGCGTCAGCCACCAAAACTGATGCCAGGGATGCTTTGAAGGATTGCCGGGAAGTTCGCCGCTTCGCTCGTCGAGCGCTCGGATTGCCTTTATGAGCAAGCATTCCATGCAATCGCAACGATCATTCAAGCTGCCCCCTCTCAAGTTGCACACCAGGACGACTCTCGTGACCTCAGGCGTGCTGGTTGTAGTCTTCGCGGTCATCGCCATTTTTTCTGATCTTGCGATAACGAAGTTGAGCGATCAACAGGAGCGCCAGCAAGCTCAACTTCTCGCGACCCGAGTAGCCGACACCGTCGAGCACCACATCAAACGGCTGAAGATTCGGATCGAACGGCGCAAGAAAACCGCGCCGGTTCAGGAAGAGGCCGAAGCAACCACGACCATCCCGGACTGGGCTGATGTGCAAGAGGAGATCGAAGACACGGTAGCCAAGAGCAATCCAGAGCTCACAGAGGTTCGTGTCTTTCAAAGGGGCGCGGCGGGTCAATGGAATGAACCCATAAGGATCCCACCCTACGCCGAACCCCTGGCTCCAGAGGAGGAAAGGGCTGCTTCTCAGCAAATCGACAGCTCACAGGTCGTTTCGGTCCGGCAACAGGGCACGAACCGATTGATTACTGCTCGGGCTGGAATCAACGTCCTCGACGCGGGCGGCCCGACGCATTTTGGAACCGTAAACGTGCTTCTCACATTCGATGCGAACCAAAGCTCGGCCGCAGAGCTTCGGCGGTTGATGTGGCCGCTAATGTTGCTGGCGATCATCTCGATCACGTTGATGACTTATTTTCTGTTCCGGCACATGGTCTACAAACCGATCGACAGCTTGCTGCTGGCGATGTCGAAAGCCGAAGAAGGTGACCTGGCCGTCGAGGTCGCGCCCGCTTCGCCTGACGAGATCGGGCTTCTCACGTCGCGGTTCAATCGCATGCTGGGCCGCATACGGCAGATGACCGAGCAGTTGAACCTGGAGCAGCGCCGGCTCGAAGACCGAGTTCACGAAGCCACCGCCGAGATTGCCGATCGTACAGGTCAGCTTGAAGAGGCAAACCTACGTTTGTTCGAAATGCAGCGGCAGTTGACCCAGCTCGAACGGCTGGCCGCGGCGGGTCAACTCGCGGCGCAGTTTGCTCACGAGGTTGGCACGCCGCTCAACCTGATCTCGGGTCACGTTCAGTTGCTGCGCGCGCGAGCGCGAGACGAGCGCGTGATGATGCGGCTCGACATCATCGCCAGTCAGATCGAGAGGATTACAAACATAGTTCGGTCAATGCTTGATTCGACACGCAGGCCCGTGCCTCAGCTCGAGCCTGTGGACATCAACTCGCTGCTCGCCCATATACTCGACGCAACGCAGCCGACGCTCGCATCGCGCAACGTCGAGCTTCACACTGAAATGAGCGAGGCGCTTCCCGCGATCGAGGCCGATGCGGATCAATTGCAACAGGTCTTTATCAATCTGATAAACAACAGCCTGGATGCGATGCCGCTTGGAGGGAAGCTGAGTGTGTCAACCGCGCCCGGCGTCGACTCGGTAGTGATCGTGCTGGCTGATAGCGGCGAAGGGATCGCCAAAGATGAACTCGATCTGATCTTCGATCCGTTGTTTTCGACCAAGCAAGGGCGGGGCACAGGTCTGGGGCTGACGATAGTGAAACAGATAATCTCCGAGCACGGCGGAGATGTCGAAGTCGAAAGCGAGCCCGGCCAGCAGACTCTGTTTCGAATAACTTTGCCGCTTCACGTGACGAGAGTTCGCGCCGGGGAAAGCACTGGGGCATCAACCGCGGCCGGCGAGCCGAATGTTGAAGCCATCGAGGACGCGGAACTGGCCATCAAGGGCTCGGCACTGGTGAATGAATGAAGCGAATCCTCGTGATAGACGATGACCTCGAGACCTGCAACTTCCTCACCGAGATTTTCGCCGAGGAAGGATGGCAAGTCGCTTCCAGTCAAAGCGCGGAAGCGGCTCGCGAGGCAGTCGAGAATACTCACTTCGACCTCATCGTCAGCGACATAAACCTGGGTGGGCGCACAACCGGCGTAGCCCTGCTTAAAGAATTCAAGGCGGTTTCCCCGGCTTCTGAAGTCATCCTCATCAGCGGCTTCGGGACGCTCGAAACGGCCGTCGAAGCCGTTCGCGAGGGAGCGTTCGACTACATAAGCAAGCCGTTCAACGTAAATGAAGTGATCGCAACCGCGCGCCGAGCGCTCAAGGGGCGAGACGCGGGCGCGCCCGCGGCCGTTCTGCTCAAAGAGTACAGCGAAGCTTCCGGTCTGGTCGGGCACAGTCACAAAATGATCGAGCTGTACAAGCAGATCGCGCTTGTCGCGCCCTCGCGCTCGACGGTGCTGATAACCGGCGCGTCAGGAACTGGAAAGGAACTGGTCGCGCGCGCGTTGCATCGCAACAGCCCCAGAGCTCAAGCGGCCTTTGTGGCAATCAACTGCGGCGCGATCACCGAAACGCTGCTCGAGTCTGAGTTGTTCGGGCACGTCAAAGGCAGCTTCACCGGCGCGACGGCCGACAAACGCGGGCTGTTTGAAGAAGCAAATGCCGGAACTATTTTTCTGGACGAGATCGGCGAGACGAGTCTGGCAGTGCAGGTGAAGTTGCTTCGCGTGCTGCAGGAAGGCGAGATGCGAAGAGTCGGGAGCGCCCGTCCGGTTCGCGTGGATGTGCGGGTGCTTGCGGCTACGAACCGCGACCTCGAGCGCGAGGTAAAAGAAGGCCGATTCAGAGAGGACCTCTACTATCGCTTGAGCGTCGTCACGCTCCGCGTTCCTCCTCTGCGCGAGCGGACTGAAGACTTGCCGCTTTTGGCGGCGAACGCCCTCAGACAAGCGCGGGAAGCCGGCGCGCGGGCGACAACCATTTCCGAAGAAGCGCTTGCCGTGCTGAACCAGTATGAATGGCCGGGCAATGTGCGAGAGCTCGAGAACACGATCGCCCACGCCGCGCTTTATGCGCGCGGCAACGTGATAACGCCCGAGGACCTCCCTGCAAAAGTTCGAAAGCAACCTCGCACGCTCGAGCCCGGGAACAAGACTCAATCAATGTTCAAAGATCTGCCTTCGCTTGATGAACTCGAGCGGCGCTACGTAATCCACGTTCTACAGACGGTGGGCGGGAGCCGAACCCGCGCGGCCGAAGTGCTTGGCATCGACCGCCGCACCCTCTATCGCATGGCTGAACGCTTCGGCATCAATCTGAAGGAGAGCGGCGGGTAGCACAGTTGAGTTCCGGACTACGAACTTTCACCGACTAGTCTGTGCCAACCTTGTGGCTCTTTTGTTTACGCCGACAAAACGGCCACGGCAAAAACCACTCCTGTCACTGCCATGAAATCCAGGCTCCGAACACTAAAGCAGCTTGGTCTTGGACTTAGCTGAAAGGGGCGATGCCCAGGGGCGCAGGCACGGGCCTTGCACTTTAGATTTGCGACTTGCCCCGACGAGAATAGCTCCAGGCTATTATCTATCGAGTTTGCGGCAAGAAAAAATCGACGGAGGACATGATGAAAAGAATCCTGATCAGTGCTGTTTTAGCTTTGGCTCTCGCCGGGACAACTGCGTTCGCGGCTCAGAACAAGAACGCGGCTGCTAAGAAACCGGCGGCCAAACCGGCCGCCACGAAGACCGCCGCTCCGGCCCCGTCGACCACGGGAACGATGAGCGGCGCTAAGAAGAAGAAGAAAAAGCACCACAAGAAGGTTGCCGCCAAGAAGACGGCCGACACCACGACGACCGCCAAGAAGCCCGCACCCAAGAAAGGCAACTCTAACAAGAAGTAGTTTCGAAGTAGCGACACTCAATTGCTTGTCGAGCGGGTTGGCCAAGCGCCTGTGCTGACCCGCTCTGGTTTTTTGGAAGCTGGACCGCCAGACTTATGAAGGGCGCTTGCCGGGAACGTCATGGACGCGCAGTGGAAGAGTAATCGGACGAGGGTAGAGTCGTGAGCAAGTTGGTCCGCATCCTTAGCATTATTCTCATAGGCTTCGCTTTGTCGAGTCTTGTGGTGTACCGGCTTCGCCTCTCCAGCACGCTGCGTCCCTCAAGGCAAGCTGCGCCGGCGGCCGGCCTCGTAGAAGAAACGAGAATCATCGAGGGAGAGATTCAGTCGGTCGATCCGGGCTCCAGAACTTTCACACTGATGAACGAAGGTAAGGAAGTGATGCTCGCCTTCGATGAGAGAACGTCAATCATAGAATCGGGCCGGCCAGTGCTACCTGCATCGATCGCCTCAGGTACTCCTGCGACGGTAAAATACGCGCAGCGGGGTGGGAAGAAGTGGGCTCGCAGAATAGAGCTGGCCCCCGCCGAACCTCCCGAATCGTCCGATGCGTATTGACCCCCGGTCAATCGATCCGCCCTGGCGCCGCAAGATCAACACATCTTCTTTCCGCAAGGTTGTACCCGTCATGATCGCGCTGCTATATTGACTAAGCCCGCTTCGAAAGACTTTCAACGGAACCATTCAACGCGAGCGCTTAAGGATCGTGTTATGAACCACGTTAGCCAGCTTTCCCGTGAGTCGGCCGCGCTTGCGGTGATCGATATGCAGGAAGCTTTTCGGCCGGTAATGCCGGATTTCGGCGACGTAGCTTCGCGTATTGCAAGAGCGGTCGAGGGCGCGCGACTCCTCGAAGTCCCCGTGATCGTTACGGAGCAGTATCCGAAGGGGCTCAAGCATACGGCCGAAGAGATCATCGCGCGCCTGCCGGTCGAACTGAAGCCGATAGAGAAGTCTTGTTTCAGCTCGTGCGGCGCTGAAGACTTTCTCTCGCAGCTCACAAGCCGAAACGTCAAACAAGTGTTGGTCTGCGGAATCGAAGCGCACATTTGTGTTTTGCAGACTTCGCTCGATTTGCTTGCGAGGGGCTTCGAGGTCTTTTTGCTTGTCGATTGCATCACGTCTCGCGAACTCGAAAACAAGCAGGCGGCGCTGGCGCGGTTGACGCAAGCGGGAGCGATTCAGTCAACGCTCGAGATGGCGCTGTTCGAGATGATGCGTACGGCCGATTCGCCGCAGTTCAAGGCGATACAAGCGTTGATCAAGTAAGGCAAGAATTGAAAATTGAAAATTGAAAAATGAAAATTGGAAATTGAAATCGCCGTCTTAGCATCGTCTCTTAATTTTCAATTTTCAATTTTCAATTTTCAATTCTCGTCTTTCATCATTCAATTGTTTTGACTCACAGCTATGAAGGATCTCAATGCCCAGCAGCAAGACGCCGTACAAACGATCGAGGGCCCGCTGCTGGTTCTGGCAGGCGCAGGCTCGGGCAAGACTCGCGTCATCACCTGCCGCATAGCCCACCTGATCGAGCAAGCTGCAGTGCCACCCTGGCAAATACTGGCCGTCACCTTCACCAACAAAGCCGCCGGAGAGATGAAGTCCCGCGTTGAAGCTGAGCTAAGTTCGGATCTGCGCACCTCGTCGCCGCTGATCTCGACTTTCCATTCGCTTTGCGTGCGAATCCTTAGGCGCAACATCGAGGCGTTGAACGCGGACTATACGCGAAACTTCACCATCTACGATCAGGATGACCAGGTGCGCGTTGTTCGCCAGATCATGAAGGACCTGGATATCGACGACAAGGCCCTGACTGCGCGGCAGGCGCTGGGCGCAATAAGCGGCGCGAAGAACCGCGGGACCTCACCCGCCGGTATTGCGAATCAAGGCGAGTATGTGACTGATCGCAATGAAAAGATCGCACGGATCTTCAAGTTCTACGAGGAACGGCTCAAGAAGGCGAACGCGCTGGACTTTGATGACCTGTTGATCAAAGCAGTCGAGCTGCTCCGCCGCGTCGCCGAGATCCGCCAGCAATATCACAATCGGTACCGGCACGTAATGATCGATGAGTTTCAAGACACCAACGGAATCCAGTATGAGCTTGCGCGTCTGATCGCGGTTGGCTCCACAAAGGCCAACGGCGCCGTTGACGCGGGAGGTCTGTGGCAGGAACGCAGCCTCTGTGTTGTCGGCGACATTGACCAGAGCATTTATTCTTTCAGAGGGTCCGACTTCAACATCATCCTCGGGTTTCAACACGACTTCGTTGGCACGAAGATGATAAAACTCGAACAGAACTATCGCTCGACTCAGACGATCCTCGAAGCTGCGAACAAGGTGATCGAGTGCAACCGGCAGCGCTTGCCCAAGACGCTATTTGCCACGCCCGAACTTGGGCAGGGTGAAAAGATTCGGTACTACCAGGCTCGCGACGCCGAAGAAGAAGCTGCCTTTGTGGCCGACAGGATCGTCGAGCATCAGCGCCAATCCTATAACCTGCGCTCGGTCGTGCTCTATCGCACCAACGCACAGTCGCGGTTGTTCGAAGAAGCGCTGAGACGGCGAGGCATTGCTTACAACATAGTCGGCGGGTTCTCGTTTTACGATCGCGCCGAGGTGAAAGACATCATCGCGTATCTGAAACTCGCGATGAACCCGCAAGACGACATCGCTATGGCTCGGGTAATCAACACTCCTCCGCGTGGGATCGGCAAGACTACGATTGACATCCTTCAGAGCAAGCAGCGCGAATTAGGCTTCTCGATGTGGGAAACCATCGACCTCGCCGTTTCGAATCGAGCGGTTGGCCCGCGCGCGACTACCGCGCTTGAAGGCTTCACGCGGATCATCAAAGCCCTGCGAGATCGGGTGAGTGAAGGTCAGCCGCTCTCGGAGATAGTGCGGGCGGCGACGCTGGACACTGGTTATGTGCGCTCGCTTGAAGAGGAGAAAACCGTTGAAGCTGAGGGGCGGCTGCGGAACATCGAAGAGCTTGTGACGGCGGCTGTCGAGGCCGAAGAGCATGACGAGTCGTTGCAGGACTTCATCGACCACGCCGCGCTGGTGGCCGACACCGATCAGTACAAGGCGGATGCTCGCGTCACGCTGATGACCATGCACTCGGCGAAAGGGCTCGAGTTTCCGCTCGTGTTCATCGTGGGGTTGGAGGAAGGACTGTTCCCTCACTCGCGCGCGTCGGCCAGCGAAGAAGACCTGGAAGAAGAGCGACGGCTCTGCTACGTAGCAATCACCCGAGCTCAAAAGGATCTCTACATCACGCACGCGATGCAACGGCGCATCTTTGGGGAAGAAGATGTAACCGAGCCGTCAAGGTTCTTGAACGAGCTGCCGCTCGAGCTTATGCAGAACCTTTCGCAGGGATCATCGTGGCTTGGATTTGCCGAGCGCGCCGAGACTCGCCACAATCGCGAAGCAGCGGCCGCGCTGCGAAGCGATTCCACGCGCGCGGTAAAGAAGACTTCAAACTACGCGGGCAAGACTTACAACTCAGTCGATGGGGTGCGCGAGTTTTTCAAGAGCCGGACCGCGTCGGGAGGCGGGCAGCAAAGCAGGGGAGCGGGGGAACAGAGGAGCGGAGGAGCTGAGGGGCGGAGGAGCAGAGGAGCAGGGGAGCAGAGGGGCAGAGGAGCAGAGGAGCAGGGGAGCAGAGGAGACAAAAACTCACCTCCGCGCCCAGGCTCCCCCGCTCCTCTGCACGAGCTTCGGGTTGGTGCGCGAGTGAAGCACGCTAAGTATGGAACTGGCGTCGTGCTCCGCTCAGAAGGCGCCGGGGACGATGCGAAGCTCACCGTGAGTTTCCCGGGTTACGGGCAAAAGAAATTCGTCGCGAAATTCGCTGCTCTCGAGAAGGCGTAGCATAGACTTTAGTCTGTGTCTTCGGGAGATGGATTTGGAACTGCCGGATGCAGACCAAAAGTCTATGGCGCCTCCGAAGGACCACGTCTCATGATTGTCAAAGTCGCGGCAGTGCAAGCAGCTCCGGTCTATCTGGATCTGGCGCGCTCGGTCGAAAAGGCCATCTCACTTATTGCCGAAGCGGCTTCTTCAGGCGCGAAGTTGATCGTCTTTCCAGAAACGTGGCTCCCCGGTTATCCGGCGTGGCTTGATTGCTGCCGCGATGTTGCGCTCTGGGACCACGAACCGACAAAGAGAGTCTTTGCCCGGTTGAGGGATAACAGCGTCGTCGTGCCTGGATCAGTCACCGAAACGCTCGGCGCGGCCGCGCGCGAGCACCAGATCGTACTCAACATCAGCGTACACGAGCGTGTCATCGAAGGCCCCGGCCGCGGCACGCTCTACAACACGATGCTGACTTTCGGTTCGACCGGCGCGCTGCTCAATAGTCATCGCAAGATCATGCCGACTTACACCGAGCGGATGATATGGGGTCAAGGCGACGGGTCGAGCTTGCACGCGGTTGCAACCGATATTGGACGAATCGGCGGATTGATCTGCTGGGAACACTGGATGCCACTCGCGCGCCAGGTACTTCATCAGTCCGGCGAAGATATTCACATCGCCGCCTGGCCGCAGGTGAAAGAGATGAACCTCATAGCAAGCCGCCACTACGCATTTGAAGGCCGCTGCTTCGTGATCGCTTGCGGAGCGGTGATGAGAGCAAGCCAGCTTCCTTCTGAGCTTGAGCCAATCGAATCGCTAAAGCAGCGGCCCGATTCATTCGTGCTCAACGGCGGCAGCGCAATCATTGCGCCGGATGGTTCGCTGCTGGCTGGCCCGGTGTTCGAAGAAGAAGTGATTCTGACCGCCGATCTCGATTTGTCACGCATCGCCGAAGAGAGTCTCGCGCTTGACGTCGCAGGACACTATTCGCGTCCGGATATTTTTGAGGTGAAGTTGAGGTCTTGACCAGGGGTTCTTACTTCAAGAATGGAGACGACTTCATGGCTAAGGTAAAGATGGGCAGATGGGAGTACACCGAGCAAGAGCTAGCCAACATGTTCGACGAAGCGACAATACGCGGAAAACTAGCATCGTCAGTTGAGCCACAGGCAAAGTCGGCTTACTACGATCGTGCAACCAATCGAGTGGTTGTCGACTTGAAAAACGGCGCCACGTTTATCTTCCCGTATGAGCTCGCCGAGGGTCTGCGCGATGCAGCGGCGGACGACATTGCTCACGTGGAGCTGGGGCCCCGTGGCGCCTCGTTGCGCTGGGACAAGCTGGATGTTGATTTCTCGATTGTTGGATTGATGTCAGGAGTCTTTGGCAGCAAGTTGTGGATGGCGAAGCTGGGACGAAAAGCAGGAGGCGCCAAAACAAAGGCTGAGGTTTCTCGATCAGGAGGTAAACGAGTTGGGGATTCCAACCGAGACCTCAAACGAACTCCGAGCCGCAGGAAACTTGCGAAGCAGCCGCCTTCGGGCAGAGCCCAGGAGCGACCCTGATTTCCTGACAGGCCGTAACGATTCCCTGTTTAATCTCTCGTGAACTCGACGGCAACCGCGTCGCCCGCGAACTTCGATTGGCCAGGCATGGGTTTGAAGTAGATGTACGCGATCTTATTAACGCTTCCGCAATTCACGTGTCCCTCGAACTGCGGGTCCTGACTATAAAACTCCAATTTGTCTTTGTCGCTGACCGCGAAGCGCAACACGTCATCCTTCGTATTGACGACCAACGTCCACTTTCCGGCTTTGCATTCGATGGTAACGAGCACACCGCGAATCGTCTGCGCGCCCTCGATCTTCAACGTCGGTCTTCTAACGAGGCGTGGAGGAGCCGGCTGACCCGGAGCACTCGTTTCCGGCTCGGTGTTCCTTTCGGTGTCCGTCCCTGATCGAGGCAGCTCGGAAGGAGCCGGGGCCGGCCGCGTGGAGTATTCGATCATTTTCATTGCCGACTCAGCGGAGGCTTTCAACCCAGGATCGGCGTCGGCAGAGAGGAGCGGTTCAAGCGTTTTTTTCGCCGCCGCATAATCGTGCATCCGCGCCTGAAGCTGCGCGAGGTTAAGAAGGAAGTGTTTGTTTTGCGGTTCGAGGCGAATAGCGGTCTTCAGGCTCTCTGCGCCCTCCTTAAAGTTCTGCCCGGTGGCCAGCGACAAGAAGCCAAGTGCGGCGTGCGAGTACGCAAAGCCGGGCATTAGCTTGATGGAAGTTTGCAACTCCTCGGCGACCTTTTGCGCCAACTCCGGGGTGATGCCGCCGATCGCCTGCCGCTGCAGCGCCTCAGCGTAGTAGTAATGCGCCAGGTGATTCTTCGAGCCGCGCGTCGCAGCCTGCTTGAAGTGCTCCATCGATTCATCGAACTTGTTTCGCCGCATCGCGACCAGGCCGAGCCCTTCATAGGAGCGCGGCAGATCGGGTTCAGCCGCGACCGCTTGCTTCAGCAAGACTTCGGCCTCGTCCAGCCGGTTTGTGCGCGCAAGCAGGTTTCCGAGGTAGGATTGAGCTTCAGCATCCGAAATCGGCTTCACCGAGATTTCCTTCTCGCCTTCCGTGCTAACGAGCGTATAGATCATGGCGCTGTACGAGCTGTTGCCGATATAGCGCCGCAACTCTTTGTCCACCGCGGCCGCGTCCGATTTGAAAGCCTGCACAAACGCGGCCTCGGGATCGATACCCCGGTTGACGGCGCTTACGAATTCGACCATCTGGGGTTGGCGGGCGCTTTTATTACCGAACATCAGGTAGTGACACAAGGCCCAGGACTGCGCGTAGAAGATTCCCTGCTTCTCGCGCTCATTGTAGACGGGCGAGTCGTGCCGGACATTGAAAAGGGTCGGAAGAGGAATGAATTTGTTCTCGCGGAGCAGGAAGACGTGATTTGAAATCGGAGCACCCAGCGTGACTTCGTTGCCTTTTACATCGAAGCTCGAATAGAGCTCGGCCAATCCCTCCTTGAGCCATAGCGGCCAATCACGGGGAGTCGCACTCGTCAGCAGGTGTGTGTACTCGTGAAAGATCAAAGACATTGGACGCTCTTGATTGGCGCTGATGTCCATAGCGATGATGTTCTCATCCTGGCCTGTCTGGAAGTACCCGGCGAGGTTGGCGGGCTTGCCGTTGTACAACGGCTTATAAGGTTTGAAGGAGCCGTCGTTCTTGAAGACCATCACCGTAGTCGGGATAGGGCGCACGGCGGGCAAATTGAAAAGTTTCGAGAAGACGTAGTGAAACTGTTCGAGCTTCAGTGCGAGTTTGCGGGTCTCGCCTTCATCGGCATTGCTGATGATGTTGAAGTTTTTGGTGGTGAGGTTGATCCACTTGTCCTTGGCTTGAGCGGGCGCCGCCAACAAGGCAAGCACCACGCAAGCCACAAGTAGCGCTGCGTTGAGACGTATGCGGTTCATAAAGTACTCCAGGACACGATTCGAAGGACGTCAGCCGACTATCCTTGATTGTCATCGAGCGAGGGATGCCCGCGCGTTGTGAACTGGTTGTCGCCAGAGCGAGTGTTTTACCGCTGCCAGGCCGCGAAGTCAACAAGATGCATCAAGTCCTCCGAATCTATGGCCTTGGTTTCCGACGACAACGAAGGACCGACTCCGGACGAGCGCGCGAGTAGGTCCCTGCTTGCTTCGAGCTTGAGTTGATGACGCGCGGTCTATTGACCTTCGTGAACAGCGAGATTAGCCTAATCGTGTGGAAGAATCAGGCCAGCACCAAGTGGGCGAGCCCTCCCGCGACAACGCTGAAGTGGCGCGGGTGCTCCGGCAGATCGCCGATATGCTCGAGTTCAAGAACGAGAACCCGTTCAAGATCCGTTCGTATCAAATGGCCGCGGAAACGATCGGTTCCATGGGCACGCCGGTGACCGACCTGGCGATACGCGGCGGCGCAGGGGAACTACAAAAGATTCCAGGCATCGGCAAGGCAATCAGCGCGCAAATTCTCGAGATCGTAGAAACTGGGAAGTCTTCATACTTTGAAGAGCTGACGCAGGATGTTCCTGCTACCGTGCTCGGCCTGCGGCGAGTATCAGGCATTGGATTGAAGACTGCGCAGTTGCTTTATCGTGATTTTGCCATCAAGAGTCTTGAGGAATTGAAGTCCTTTGCCGAAGGCGGCGGGCTCGCATCTGTTCCCGGCCTCGGTGAGAAGACCCTCGCCCGCGTCACGAATTCACTCGCGCGACTGCTGAGCAAGCCGGTTGCGAGTGAATAAGAGCATCGGAAACTTTCATAGAGTACGGGCGTTTTCTAAATTTCCTGCTTTCTGCTAACGAGATTTCCTGATACATTCTGCGGCCGGCGAGCACTATGTACGGACCGGACGCTGGAGCTATGAGTTCGTAGTTCGGCCTTCAGGCGGAAGTTTGTACGCAACCCGAAACTTCCTAGCCGCGTTACAAACTTCCGCCTGAAGGCCGAACTACGAACGGCAAGTGCGGTGAACTTGACCCAGTGGAAGCCGCATCCCAACCGCTGGCTCACTAATGAATGACGTGGACGAAAGTTATCTATGGACCAACGAGTGCTGGCGTAAGGACACCGCGACGAAAACGATCGGAAACTTCGACGTGCAGGTCTTTGCGGTGAACGGCGACACCGACGAAGAAAAACTCGTTCGCACTTACAGAATGGAAGTCCGCACAGTGAACCGCGTGTTGTCCGGGCAGGAACCCGGCAATGGTCCGCCTCACTACTACATTCCGCGCCACGGCGAAGCGCCGGTCAGCTTCATGTTCCTTCGTCCGAGCGGGTATATCTCATCCCGAACAGAAGGGCAACGTCAATTTGTATTTCAATTCGTTCATCGTGGACATGGAGATTCCGGCAGGCGGCAGCCCGTTGGACAAACGGCTCGCGCCCGAAGCGACATCGCTCGGATTCTTCTACGGGCAACCCTGGACATCAGCCGAAGGAAAAGCGATGGCGGGAAGAGTCCCGAAAAAAGGGAGCCCGTATCCGGTGCCGTCAACGATGGTGAAATGAAAGTACGTCGAGCGGTAGCGAGCGCGCGTCTCCAAGGGGCATTGTTGGATACTCTTGCTCGCTACCGCTCGCAGTACTGACTCAAATCTCTGTCCCAGGCGGATAAGAGAAACCGCACCCCGCGATCTGCCAGCCTTCAACCTTGCGAACAAGTTCCAGGTTGATGATGTATCCGTCGTCCAGCAGCGCCGCGACCTCGGCTGGAAACAAGATCGGCCACACGCGCGCTTCAGAGATCAGCTCCTCGGCTTCAACCGATGAACCTTCCACTCGGACTATCCGAAAGTAGCCGTCGATGGCGCCGACGTTACCCGGAACGTCGATGTCATGCTGACTGCTGCCACCCTCTTCGAAGGACGTCAAGAACTCCGGGAAGTTGAACGCGCCCCCCCGTTCTCGCAGCGATCTCGTTAGTGCGTTTGTTATATCCAAGGCGCGAGGCAGGCTGCGACGCAGCTCGATCAGGATGGGTGAGATTTCCGCGGCTTGATCGGCGCCGGCCTGCTGGTTAGCCCATTCGAAGAACTCCTCGATCGAGTCCAACAGATCGAGTGGCTCCGGGACTTGATCAGGCGGTTGCGCGTTCAGAGCTTGGGGAATTCGACTGGCTGTAGAGTGCCCGTCCTGTTCAACTGACTTCGAGTCGTTCGGCTTCGAGCCAGACGCCTTCTCCGCGTACCATCGAGAAAGAAAGCCGCGCACGCCCGAGGGAGTTATTTCGCTCAGCGTCGCATCGGCAGAGAAGTAGGCGGTGAGAAGCAGCAGCGCCTGGTTGAGAATGCCTGACTGACGCTGCGGGTGGACAGTTGAATGGTTCTGTCTGGCGTAGTCGAGAAAACGCGATGTCGCCTCAACGAGCGTCATCGCTTCTTGGCCGATGTGCCCTTACTCGCTCGCTTTTTTGCAGGCGGGGCGGGGCGCGTGCCCGCCGCTTTGCTTCTGTCCGCGGCGCTCAGCTTTGCGGCCGGTTTCCGTCTGACTCCTGAAACGCGAGCGGCCGGCGAACGACTGGTTGCCGCAGTCTTCTTCGCGCCTTGTTTCGCGGCCGTTTTAGATCGCGGCTTCTTCTGCGCAGCTTTGGCTCCGGCGCGCGGGTTCGGTATCTGGCCGGCACGCTTGCGAGACTTGCCAGGCGGGGTGTTCCCGTTGAACAAGTCCCACAGATGCTGATCGTCTTTCAGATCTTCGAGCCCGTCCACCGGTTGCTTGTAATGGAGCAACACCGCATACATATGCTCGAGCGAAAAATCTTTGTCGCCAATCAGCAAGCGGAGTACCTTCTCAACGCGGAGAGGGAACTGCTCAGCGACGCGCTCGAACGCGACTATCGGGATGTCGGGATTCTTGATGTAGGTCCACACCAGGTCACGCCACTCAGGCACTTGCCGGTCGGGCTCGTGACTTTCAAAGACGCGCTTGAACCGGTTGAAATCCGGCAGCAGAACGATGCCATCGAAGTCGTCGCAAAGAATTGTAACTTCGCCCGCGCCCGCAACCGGCTCGGGAAGCGGCGGCAGATCAGGCACGGTCAGGTCTTGACCAAGTTCCTTTCGAAACCGCTCCGCCGGAGTCATCCCCGTCTCGGGATCGCGGCGCTCGGTTATCAGATAGCGCTGAAACCTTTCAAGAGTTGAGTTGAGCTTGCTTGAAGGAACCGTCAGCTCGTCGCACCCAAACAATTCGCAGAACGCCGCGACCTGTTCACGCTGCGCTTTTTCGATGGCCTCCGGTGAATCGAAAGCGTCAAAAGCGCGGCGCATCTCGAGCCACGCAAGAGCCGACTCGCGGTCCGGCATCAGAAACTGAAGCCCCGAAAAAATCAGATCGTCGCCAAGCGGTAGAAGCCGCGCGATGATGAACTGGCCCCGTTTGAAGGGCGTGTGATCCAAGCGAGTCTTGACCGCGTAGACATCGCCACTGTCGAGCTCTCTCAGTTGCAGAGAGTTCTTGCTTGCCGAGCGAATCTCGAAAACGCTGTTGATCGAATCCTGCCAATCCAGCAGAATCTCGCGGTCGGGTTCGTCGAGGCTCGGTTGAGTGTCCAGGTAGCGGACGATCGCACCCTCGCCATTCTCGTCAAACCAATCGAACAAGAACCAGTCGAGCACGCTTTCGTGTTCGTGTTCGTCATCGGGTTCAGCGGCTTCGAAGAAGAGCTTATGCTGAAGCTCGTATTCATCTTTGAGTTCACCTGTTGTGGCAAACTCTACCAACTCGATCTTGAGGCGCTCGGCGCGGTTGAACTGAATGGCTGAGCTCGTTGATCTCGAGACTGATGACATCAAGTTCTCCTGGGATCGATCGGAACGACTAGAGATCCGATGAACTCAAGAATTCTATTCCCCAGTTTCGAAGAACGTCAATGAGAGGAGCGAGGCAGTGATGCGTGATGGGTGAAACGTGATGGTGATGCGTGAAACGTGATGCGTGAAACTCGGCCGCGCCAGGTTGGTTGGCAGGATCACAGGTCGGAAAGGGGGCTTGCCCCCGCCCTGGTTAGACTTGGTATGCGTTTCAAATTTGAGTGAGCGGGGGCAAGCCACCCTTCCCGACCTGTGATCCTGCGCAAGGCACCTTGAACTGCGAGTCTACTGGTTCACGAATCACGCATCACGTTTCACGCATCACGTTTCACGCATCACGTTTCACGCATCACTTGTTCCCTTCGATCATTCTTATCGAATCGAGCGCGGCTTGGGCGAGATAAGAGTCGCTGTCGTGCGTGGCTCGCTCAAGCGCCGGAAGCGCCGAACGATCGCCTATCGACCCGAGTGCGGTGGCCGCCTGACGCTTGACCTCACCGTCAGGGTCGGAGGCCAGTAGCCTGATTAGTGCAGGAACCGTCTGTGTAGCCGCGCTTCCGTTGATCCCGAGAGCTTGAGCCGCTCGCGCGCGTACGAAATCGCTCTTGTCGTAAAGCGCGGCCGCAAGCGGCGCGACTGCGACTGCATCCGCGTGGTCTCCGAGCGACACCGCTGCCGCTCCGCGCACTTCGGGGTCCTTGTCTTTGAGCGCGGCAATCAGCGCCGCGGTTCGCTCTGTTCCTGAGAAGCTTCCGAGCGCATACGCCGCGGTTTTTCGCACGAACGCGTCCTTGTCTGAAGTCAACCGAGCAGCAACAAAAGGCACAACCGATGTTTCCGAGCGCTCGCCGAGACCGGCCACCACAAGCGCCCGCACGCCTGGCGAAGCGTCGGTCAAAGCAGATACGAGTGCTGAAACGGCAGCATCGCCATCGAGGCGTGTTAGCCTCATCGCAGCTTCGCGGCGTTCTTCCTGGTGTGATGACTTGAGCTGAGCGGACCAGTGCGCGACTTCCGTCTCAACCTCGCGGGAATGTCGCTGATTGATTTGAGGCGGCGGGGCTTGGGAGGGAAAGCTCGATCCGGTGATTCGAGCAAAAAAGATTACGACCAACAACCCTGTGATGAGGCGCGTTTGTTGCACGACTTGCTGCATCCTGGTTCGATCCGGCTACATCAGCTTCCGTGACGATACGAACGTAGAAGCGCGGTTGTCTGCCCTGCGCCTGACTCGATCCCACTCAGTTACGACACGCGCGCGCCGATTCTCGAGCGCATCCGCCAGCAGGTTCATGAGTTCGTCATCGAACAGGTCGGGCTTATTAGCCTGCTCGCGCAACGACTCCATGATGTTGATGTAGTCGAGGACTTCGGCGATCTCGGGTTCCGATAGACTCTCGGCCTTGTGTTTGAGCACCTGGCGATTGGTGATCCGATCTCCCATCGTGCACCTCCTTGGAGCTACGCGGGAGATCAGCCACGCTCAGGTGTGAATCACCCCGCTGGAGGACTTGCGTTGATTGTTCGTGAGACGCCGCCCACGAGTCTTATCATATTCCTCGCTCGGTCCTGCCTGTGTTGCTGTTCGATGGGGTCATCATAGCCCAGGCAATTTGCCAAAATCAAGAAGTCATTTCTGAA